>CAZNLT010000068.1:0-27865 GCA_964573705.1 uncultured Desulfobacterales bacterium | reverse complement strand
GATTCCCGGCGATCTCATTCTTTCCGCCGAAGGGTATCTCAAGCCCTGCGACGGTCTCAATCCCCCCGGGCACATCTGGGCCCATGTCACCGGCACCGATCTGGTTCGGGATGAACAGGGCCGGATCTATGTGCTGGAAGACAATCTTCGGTGCCCTTCCGGGGTCTCGTATGTGATCGCCAACCGCCGGCTCCTGAAGCGGACCTTTCCCGAGGTCTTTACCGCGTCCCGGGTCAAGCCGGTGGATATCTATCCGGCCAAACTGCTTGACATGCTCTATTCCATCGCTCCATCCGGAATGCGCACCCCGGTGGTGGCCCTGCTCACCCCCGGCATCTATAATTCCGCCTATTTCGAACACTCCTTTCTGGCCCATGAAATGGGAATCGAGCTGGTGGAGGGCCGGGACCTGGTGATTCAGGACGGATTCGTCTGCATGAAAACCACCCGGGGGCTTCAGCGGGTGGATGTAATCTACCGGCGGATCAATGACGATTTTCTCGACCCCAAGGCCTTTCGTGAAGATTCCCTTCTCGGGGTGCCGGGCCTCCTGGACGTTTTCCGGAAAGGCCGGGTGGCCATGGCCAACGCCCCGGGGACCGGGGTGGCCGACGACAAGGTGATCTACGCCTACGTCCCCAAAATGATCCAATACTACCTGGGGGAGGAGGCGATCATTCCCAATGTACCCACCTATCTGTGCTGGGAGGATTCGGCCCGAAAACATGTGCTGGACAACCTGGATACCCTGGTGGTCAAAGCGGCCAATGAATCGGGCGGATACGGCATGCTCATCGGCCCGGAATCCACCGCTTCCGAAAGGGATGCCTTCGCGGAAAAGATCAAGTCCAACCCGAGAAATTTCATCGCCCAGCCCGCCCTGGGCCTTTCCCGATCGCCGGTGATCATCGGAGACGGGTTCGAGGGACGGCATGTAGACCTGCGGCCGTTTATCCTGTACGGCGAGGAGATCTGGGTGCTGCCGGGCGGACTGACCCGGGTGGCCCTTCGCAAGGGGTCTCTGGTGGTCAATTCATCCCAGGGCGGCGGCAGCAAGGACACCTGGGTGGTGGACGGGCCGGAAGAGGCGTCCGATACGGAGCAGGACTCCACCCTGATGACACAGTCACAAACACAAGACGGGAGCGGACAATATGCTGAGCAGAGTTGCTGAAACCCTTTATTGGTTGAGTCGGAATCTGGAGCGGGCCGAAAACATATCCCGCTTCATCGAGGTGAGCTGGCACATGACCCTGGACCAGCCGGGCCAGGAGGAATGCCGGGAATGGGGGGCCCTGGTTTCCACCACCGGGGACAATGGACGGTTTTACGAACGCTATAACGCCACCACCAAGAAAAACGTCATCTCTTTTCTGATGTTCGACACCGAGTACCCCAATTCCATCATCTCCTGCCTGCGGGCCGCCCGGGAGAACGCCCGGACCGTCCGGGAGATCATCTCATCGGATCTCTGGGAGCAGATCAACGCCTTTTACCACATCATCGAAGGGGCCGGCAAAAACCAGGGCCATGTCTATGAAAATCCTTATGACTTGTGCCAGCAGATCAAACTCCGCGGCATGATGCTGGGCGGAATCGGCAATGATACCATGAGCCACGGGGAAGGATGGCATTTCTGCCGCCTGGGACGCTTTCTGGAACGGGCGGACAAGACCTCGCGGGTGCTGGACGTCAAATATTTTACCCTCTTACCCAGCCTCAACTACGTGGGCACCGCATACGACGACGTGCAATGGGCGGCCCTGCTTCGGGCCACCGACGCGCTGGATGCCTACCGGCAGGAATACGGCCGGATCAATCCGTCCAATGTGGCCGAGTTCCTGGTCTTCAGCCGGGAATTTCCCCGTTCGGTTCTCCACTGCCTCGGGGTGGCCCAACGATCCCTGCACGCCATCAGCGGCACCCCCATGGGCGCCTTTCGGAACCGTGCGGAACAGATCCTGGGGCAGCTTTCCGCGGAACTGGCCTACACCAACATCAAATCGGTGTTTGAAAAGGGGCTGCACGAGTTCAACGACCAGCTCCAGATCGAAATCAACCGCATCAACGACGCCATCTCCCGGTATTTTTTCGGATACGACCCCGAGGAGTTCAAAAAGGCGGGATAAAGAGGGGAGGTCGGTCCCGGTCTCAGTGATCGATCTCCTTCCACCAGATTCGTTCAAACCCGAGAGACACCACGGCATATCGCCGCAGTTTCAGGTCGCCGTGTTTTTTCTCCAGCGAATCGCCGTATTTTTTCACCTGATCCCGGGCGGTTTCCATTTGTGAAACCATGGCGGGAATGGATCGGAGTTCTTCGGCTGTAAGCTTTTCGGCTTTTTCACCGGTTACGCCCGCATCACCCAGTTTGACATACTTGAACTCGATCAGGATATCCAAAATCGCAAACCGGCGCATATCCGGCCGAACGATCATGGTCAGATCGGCATATCCCCGGCCGGTTTCCCGCTCCGAGTCCATGATATAGAGGATATCGTTGTACAAGAGGGTGAGAAAGGCGGTTTTTACCGTCAATTCATTGGCCCATTTGTAATCCGGGTTGTGGAATACCTGAAAATAGCGCTGCTCGACGAATCTGCATAAAGCATCCATATCTCCTTTTGTATAGAGACTCTCTGCTGCAAACTTGCCCTTGTCCCGATCGTCCGGTTCCGGCAACAGCATCCGCTGAATTCGGTCTACATACAGACCCCGCATCACCAGATTGGGAATCCGCAAAGCCAGTTTTCCATCAAGACGCACTCTGGAAATGGTCAACACACCGAAATAATAGAGGAATGAAGCCAAAAAAGCATAATCCCTGCTGTTGTCCGTGAGAATGTCCCGAACACCAAAGCGATCTGAGATGTCGGTAATCGTCAGAGGCTCTGTTTCACGTGTAATATTCAGAAGCATTTGCCGCCCTCGGGGCAATTGGGCCGCATATTCCAGCTTGGCCTCATCGGTGGCAAGATTGGCATCCAGCATCTTTCGAGGATACTTGCCGTATCGGGACAGATTTTCGGCGAAATAGATGGTCAGGGTCGGGTTGTAGATCCGCTGTTCGGATTCCGGCGAAAAGGTGAATCCATTATAGTAGGTCCGCATCAGGCCGATGGCTTCGGCGGTGTCTATTTTATCGGCTTCAGAAGTTTGAGCTATTTTTTCTATCAATTCAGTCACTTCGGATTCATAAAGTCCGCATAGATCATTAAATTCCGGAAGAAGATAGATGTTTTTGGCGATATTGAATCCGCTGGTAATATCGCTCATCACGATGGGGGAGACGCCGGTGATAAAAATCCGGTCGATGCCGCCATCTCCGGCCGCCGATTTGATCGACTTGAACAGGGTTTTCAAAGGCCCTTTTTCATGGACCAGGGCTTTGTAGACATCCTGTTCATTCCGAATGCCGGTCATGACCTCATTGGCGAAATTATCGTATTCATCAATCAGAAGATAAATCGAATGCTCGGTTTGCCGAATCGAGGAAATCAGGGAGCGAAGAGAGCTGATGGCATTGTTTTCATTGACTTCAACGGGTTCGCTCAGAAATGGTCTGTAATTAACCATGAATTCTTTGATGCATGAATTGACATGATCATACAGGGCCTGCCGGATATCTTTGATGGTTCCGGTCGGGTCGACGCATGAGAAATCCCACTGAAGGATAAAATGCCGGTTGTGAAGAGACGTGGGATCTTGGCCGATTTTCAGATGGCTGAAGAGGGTTTCAAATTCATCTTTCCGCGCCAGGTCATAATAGTTTCGAAGCATGGAAAGCAGAAGGCTTTTTCCGAACCGGCGCGGGCGGATAAAGAGCAGGTATTTGCCCGTATCTTCAATCGAAGGTATTCGGTCGGTTCGATCGCAGTAATAAAAACCTTCTTTTATCAGGGCATGGAAATCGCTGATGCCGTAAGGAAATTTCATGCCGGGCTCCTGGGGATTCAGGGTTTCAGGGATACAAGAATCATATCAGGGATGATACCGGAAGGGAAGGACAAAGCCCATTTTCAGGAAAGCCTCGGTGGAAAATTCGGGCCATGAACACCGTTTCGGCCACCCCAGGATATTTTCCCGGCCCGACAAGAACTCGCATCCGCTCAAACAGCTTCCCGGCCCGGGAAAATATCCTGGGGTGGCCTATCCCTGATTCAGGTTTGGCCGAAACGATGATCAAGGTCAAAATTCGCCAGGTGAAGTTCCTTACCTTATCGTAAGCAGCTGCTCAATCACCCTGCGGTTGATATCGGCGGTTTTGAGTGATATGCGGATAAATTGATCCGACAACCCCTCGAAATTGCCACAGTTGCGGATCAGGATGCGGTGGCGGGCCAACGCATCGCAGATCTTCTCCGCGGTATATCCCTGAAGCAGCCGAATCAGAATGAACGAGGTGCAGCTGGGGAAAAGGATTAGGGCGGGATGACTTTTAAGACTCGCCGCCAGGCGCTGCCGTTCTTTCTCCAAAAATCGCCGGGAATGTTGAACAAAAGCATCGGTTTCCGTCCGATGGGTCATCAAATGAATCACCGCCTGCTGGGCCAGGTTGTTGACACTCCAGGGCAGGAAGTACCGCTTCATCTGATCGATGATGGGTTCCGGTGCCGCCAGAAACCCGATTCGCAGCCCCGGCACTCGAAATATCTTGGACATGGAATGCAGCACCACAGCATTCGGGAGGTCCATTCCAAGCAGTGTATGGTCTTCCTCACGGTCTGCAAAGGAGAGATAGGATTCATCGATGATGAACCGGGTTTCCGGAAATGCCCGACACAGGGATTCAAGGGCACCCCCGTGGATGAGTTGCCCGGTGGGATTGTTGGGGTTGCAGATAAATACGGTATCGAACCGGCCGGCATTCCGGGCCAGTCGCGCCATATCCGTTTGAAATCCGTCGGCTTCCTCGGTGAGGAAGTATTCAAAGGGGACCTGGTGCATGCGGCAGGCGTCGGCATAGTCGGCATAGGTCGGCCCCAGGATCAGCACCCGGCGGGATGCCAGCGCCCGGGGCAGCGCATGAATAAACTGGGTGGTGCCGTTGCCCGCCAGGATGCGGGTGGCCGGCAGGCCATACCGTTGGGAGAAGGCATTTACGGCCCCACCGGAGTCGACTTCCGGCAGGGCTTTGATGCTGTCCAGGTGATTTTTCAGGTGGTCCAGGAGACCGGGCGGCGGACCTAACGGATTGACATTGCTGCTCATGTCGATGATCTCCTCGGGGCCGCACCCGAGGCGCAGGGCCAGATGGTAGATGTTCCCGCCGTGTCCGTCGATCATAATCCCGCTCCCAGCCCGGCCGTCAGAAAGAGCGCCGATTCCGTAATCTCGCTCATGGCTCCCAACATGTCGCCGGTGATGCAACCCATTCGTTTTTTGTAGAACATCAACATCCCGAAGGTGACCATGAAAAAAACCAGGATCACCAGAACCCCGCGCCATCCGGCCAGGAGCGAGAAAAGAATCGGAATCAGCAGCCCGATAAAGGCGATGCTTTTTGGTTTTTCCTTGAAAAAATCATGCCCCGTGCCGCCTTCCGGACGTCCATAGGGAAGAAATCGAAACCCGAAGATCATGCTTCCCCGGGCAAAGGCCGGAATCACCCAGAGGAGCAGCCAACGATGGGCTTCCATTTCCGAAATGCCGCCCCATTTCACCGCCAGCCCCGACACGATCGCCACCAACCCCATCGCCCCCACCCGGCTGTCTTTCATGATGACCAAGGCCTTTTCCCGGGGCCGGTTGCCGTAAAGCCCGTCGGCCATATCGCCCAGCCCGTCGATATGAAACGCACCGGTGATCCAGATCAGAAACAGCACATCCAGAATCGCGGCCACCGGGGGCGACCAGAGCTGAGTTGCCAATAGATCGAACACCGCCAGCAGGCCGCCTATAATCAACCCCACAATAGGAAAATAGGGGATCATCCCCGAGGGGTCGAAATCCACCGGTTTTCCGGCGGGCAAAATCGTGATGAATTGAAGGGCCGCGCGCAGTCGTTTCATAGGGCCAAATTCCGTGCTCGTATTTCGAATCCGCTGGCGGGACGGATCCGGTCATCGGTTCCGGTGCCGACATATCCAAACGGATGGGGGATGTCAAATGGAAACTCGGAAAAGAAAGGAATAAAATGGATGTTCTCAGTTCAGGTCGGGGGATACAGAAAAGAGGAAATGTCGGAGATCGATTGTTCGAATTTCAATGTTTTCTGTGTCGTAGATTTTTCAGAGCTTCTCTGAGGTCATTTTCAAAAGCGTCAAATGCTGAAAGGGACCTCAGCGGAGAAAAATCTTCTATAAAGTTTGGAATTTGATGGGCACTTGATGCGGGGCGGAATTTCTTCAATCGTCGGCCTGTTCGTCCGCTTGCTCTTTTTAGACACTCATGGAGGAGATTCTTGGGATCCGGGATGGACTCGATGGTATTGAGAGGCGGCAGGGGCAGGAAAATTTGCCCGTTTTTGTTCCCGGCCGCTTGGCGAATGGCTGTTTCATCAAACAAGAGCCAGGATTCCTGCATTCGAACCGGAATGACGCAAATGGGCGGAATCTGAATTGTTTTTGTCATTCTACTGGCATAGTATGTGGCCAAGATTTCCTTTGCGCGATTTTCTCGCAACTCTTTTTCGGCATCTCGATGGATAAAGAGAACATCACACGGGTAGTACTCGGTACTGGTGCAGATTTTTTCATCCAGCTTGGTGCCTTCCGAAAAAAGACGAAGGTCCGCCCATTGCGGTTGAATAGCACCTGCGATCCCGTTCACTCGAAGGGTCCAGGTGATGATGGGAATCAGCACTGTGTCCGAACTGCCGTCGGTGATGAGGGTATACCTGAGTTCATTCATTACGGCTGTTCAAAGGGAAGCGGCCGTTGAAAATCAGGTCGATCCATGACTCGCCTGGTATTTGTAGGGTGCCTATTCTCAGACCGGGAAGCTGATTCCGGTGTTACATAGCTCAGGATTTTCCCTTTGGCGATCGGTGAAATATCGGATGCCGCTTCTGCACGCCAGGTTTCCGGCAGCCAGCCGAATCGCACCCCTTTGCACCGACGGCCGTCATGGATGGTCTCTTGCAGTTCGGCGATTAACAGGCTGTCGTCCGGGACCTGCTTCACCACCCACGGAGAATGCGTATTGACGATGACCTGGCGCAGGGGATTGTCCGAGCCTTCCGGTTCAAAGGGATCGACTGCAATATCTTTTAATAGATCTAAAATGGCGGTTATCCTGTCGGGATGAATGCCGTTTTCCGGTTCTTCAAGACAAATCAGTCCGCTCATCGTCGGATCGAGTTCAATCACCGCCAGGGCCAAAAACCGCAAAGACCCGTCTGAAAGAGAACGGGCCGGGTGAACCGTACCGTTATGCCCTTCAACATTCAAGGTAAGGAGTTCCCGTTTCTCATCTTTGTCGATGAATACGGCATGAACATCATCAATCAATTCCGACAAACGGTTTCCGATCTGTTCATAGATCCAATTTTCCGGGGATTGCCCGTCTTTGCTGAATTCTCTGGACAATGCAAACAGGGTAGCAGGTATGTGTGCACCATTCGCACTTAAACCGGGCGATGTGATGAATCGATCGGGCTCTCTCAAGGCGGTCGGTTCAAGCTGCAGCAGCCGCCAGGACTGCATTTCCCGCCGGGCGATCAGGGCGGTAGGGCTTTCCGTCGCATTCACCGTGGACAGCACAGTTCGCGGCAAGGTGTTCACTAAAAAGGATTTCGGCATCCCGCCGCTGCCGTCCTGTGCTAACTTGATAATCGGATTTCCTTCCTTATTGGTGCCGGTTGAAATAAAGGGCGCGCTTCTGCGGCCATGCAGCACCGATTGTCGCCATTTTCCCGCACTGTGAGGAAATTTCAGAAATTTAGAGGCCTCCCGACGATTGATATGTTCCAGCTTTTCTTCAATCAGTTTCAGTTTTCCGAGAGAGGAGAGGTCGTCGTCCGTGTGATACCCGATTGTTAGGGAATAACGTAGAAACGTGATACTGGCTGTCGCCTTTTGCCCTAGATCATCAATTCCTTCCTTGGGGATGATCATTTCTGCTTCAAATGACATCTTTTCGGAATATTGGTTCCCAATTCTGTGGAAAATGTTTCTTACATCTCCGGTATTTCCTTTTTCCGCACGAACAGAGAGGGCGGCATCGATCAGCGGATGGTTGGCCAGAGCACTCAAAAACCGGATAGCATCAAACAGATTGGATTTTCCGACGCCGTTCGCACCGGCAATACAGGTGAAGGGGCCGAATCGGATGTCGACATCCATGAGGTTTTTAAAACCGGAAACTTTCAGTCGAGTCAGCACGAGTTCTCCAAAAAATTACTCTTAAGATTGGCAGCCACTATTCACTGAAAATCAGTACTTGTCAAAATTACAGAAAATTCCGATAAATGAAGGTGGGAAAAGTCTTTTTTATCGAATCAAGTTAGTAGCCGAGATCAAAATTTTATAGTCTTATGCAAATCCAGTTTACACCGAATCGATTATCGCAGTAATGGTGGGCGCTTTTCTTATCTTTTAACGGGAATAGAATTCGGATGCAAGTAACTATCAAAAAAAAGCATTTTTTCATTAAATTCCCATTCTGAAGTTACTGGCCACCCATATCTAAGGGAATGGGAATTTGGTATAAGAGTTGAGCCCCGGTTCTCGGATGCCGAAAGCCCAATTCGGATGCATGAAGCGCCTGCCGACCTATCCGCAGGTGTATCCGGTCTTCGGGGGTGAGCCGGTCCTCGATGAAGCGCAAAAACAGGGTGTCATCGACTCCGTAGAGTTTGTCCCCGACCACCGGGTATCCCATGCTGCACAGAGTGGCCCGAATCTGGTGAAGGCGGCCGGTTTCGGGGCGGGCTTCGATGAGGCTGATCTTGCCGTGACGTTTCAATAGCCGAAAACGGGTTCGGCAGTATTGCGCCGCGGCGGAAATCGGTTCTTTTCCGATGGATGAAACAAACCGCCGCTTTTTTCGCACCGGGCTGCTTGTGTCGGGCGTGAGATACCCCTCGACGATCATCGGCTCAGACGGAAAATCCCCCTCCACCAGCACCTGATAGACTTTCCGGACGGTTCCGGCTTCAAACCGGGCCTGGCAGATGCGGGCGGTCTCGGGATCTTTGACAACCAGCACCAGACCCGAGGTCTCCCGGTCCAGGCGGTGGACGAAATGGATGTTTTCCAGCCCCTCTCGTGTCTTGAGCAACCCCCAGAGGGTATGGGCGAAGTAGCGGCCGCCCGGGTGGCAGGGGAGATTGCCCGGCTTGTCGATCACCAGGATGGCGTCATCCCGGTACACGATTTCATAGTCCGGGTTGATCTGGGGTTCGAGGTGTTCCGGCGGATGGTAGGAAAGGATATCTCCGGGGGCGAGCGGAAGGCCGGCGCTTACCGGTTTTTCGTTGAGTCGAATGCGGCCTGCTTCCATATCCCGCAGCCACTCGATCCGGCTTTGATAGCGGAAGCGTCCGGACAGGAAATCGATGACCGATTTACCCGCATCTCGGAGATGAATCCGAATGGCGATTTTTCTCTGCAGGCCGGATTTTTTCATTTCCTTGTTTTCAGGCGAATGGGCGATCATCATCCCTGATCCGGCGGGATCAGAAATTCATAAATTCCTTGGTATATTCCTCGCTCAACCGCCACAACCGGTCCTGAACCTTCCGATCGAATGAAATGGAGGCCGGTCCGGTCTCCTCCCGGTCCACGCAATATGTTCCCGTGACCTCCTATCGATTTCG
This sequence comes from uncultured Desulfobacterales bacterium, assembly GCA_964573705.1. Lineage (GTDB taxonomy): Bacteria > Desulfobacterota > Desulfobacteria > Desulfobacterales > Desulfococcaceae > JAABSQ01. Next base: position 18,105 of record CAZNLT010000068.1, on the reverse strand, counting down.
ACTGTGATGTCGGCGGGCCTGTCAAGCACCGGATGCCGATGAGGCGGATTGTCGTCCCAGAGACAGTTTAAACAGGGTCGGCCCCAGAAAGCAAGTGATGAGGGCCAGAAAGACGATGGCGTCTTTGGTTTCCTCGGTGATGAGCCGGTTCTGAACCCCGATGGCGGCGGCGGCGATAATGAGGCTGAGCCGGGAGGAGAGCAGGAACCCTACCTGGAAGACCTCCCGCAGGCTTCGGCCGCGAAGCACCAGCAGAAAGGCCGGGCCCAGCTTCACCACCAGGGCGAACCCCAGCAGAGTGAGGGTAAAAAGAATCGGTTCCGGGTGAAGCACATTGGAGAGGTTGAACTGCATTCCGACGTGGATGAAGAAAACCGGAATCAGAAATCCGAACCCCAGCGCGGACAGCTTGGTCTCCAGGAGCGGTTTTTTTCTGAAAACATAGGAAAAGAGGCTTCCGCCCATGAAGGCCCCCAGGACCGGTTCGAGATGCACCAGTTCCGAGAGGCCCACGAAAAGAAAAAGCAGGGCCATGGAGAGCCGCACCCCGATCTCCTGGGCGTCCTCCTGAATCCCCAGTACCCGTTCGGCCTGGGACGGGTGCCACCAGGCCCAGAGCCGGCCCAGCCGAAGGAGAATGCCGAACCCCAGAAAAAGGGGAAGGGGCAGAACGAATCGCCAGCCGATGCCGTGTTGAATATACAGGATGTAGAAGGTGATCCCGAAAAGGGTGAGGAAATCCGCCAGGGTGGCGGCGATGAGGATCGACTGGCCCAGATCGGTCCTGCTGAGCCCCGCTTCCTTCAGGGTCGGCATCACCAGCCCCAGGGAGGTGGTGGACAGGACCAGGGCCATGAAGACGCCGCGGCCGAGAAGCAGGGCCGCCGCCAGGGAAAGGCCCAGAGTGACGAAGAAAAAGAGGAATTGGAAGAGAACCTGGCCCCGGCTCTGGCGTCGGAGGGTCCTGAAATCGATTTCCATTCCCGCCTGGAACATGAGCAGGAGAAAACCGAGCTCTGCGAGAAAAGGGAGCCATTCGCCCGCGAATTCCATATTCAGGAGGCTTTTTCCCAGGAGCACTCCGAAGAGGATTTCCGCCACCACCGCCGGTATTCCCAGAGGCCCGCTGACGGCGGGCAGCAGCAGCGCCGCCAGGGAGACCAGCAGGAGGGCGTATTCCTGGGGAATGACCATCGTGGGCATGGCTTACTCCGAAGCGATCACCAGCACTGAGCAGGCGGCCCGTTCGATCAGGAGCTCTCCCACATGAGGAGACAGAAGCTCCTTTTCCCGCTGGGTGCTGCCGATGATCATGAGGTCGTGTTCTTCGGACTGGGCGACGATCTCTCTGACCGGATTGCCCTCCCGCAGTATTTCGCCGATTTCCATTTTCCGGATGTGACCGATTTCCCGAACCCGTTTGAAAATCGCTTCCGGGGACCCGCCGGTGTTCCCTTCATGGATGAAATCGGGCTGCCGCACCACCACCGTGTCCACCGCGGCGTCGAACTGTTCGGCCATGTCGATGGCCGTCTCCAGGGCCAGCACCGATTTGGCGCTGCCTTTGAACGGGACCAGGATGCGGTGATAGGGGGTCGATTTTCGAGCCACCAGCAAGGGGCAGGGCAGGGAATGGGCCAGGGCGGTCATTTCCGGTGTGGTCAGCGACTTCAGAAAAGAGGTTTCCAGGGGCCGGATGATCACCAGAGCGATGTTTTCCTCTTCGCAGAGGGCGGGAAGCTGACGAATCGGATTTTTTTCGGAGACGTGCATGCGAATATCGTACCGGCCGGTCCACTCGGCCAGGTATTCCGACGGGTCGGGAGTGTCGATATGCCGAAGCACGCTGAGATGACCGATGCTGGTCTGAGGGACGATATACATGCACTCGTCGAGGACCGGGTGGTTTTTTGCCGGGTCCCGGTCGGTGAGCACCACCAGAAGGTTTCGGCCCCAGGTGGTGGGAAAAGGCATATGGGCGCAGGCCAGCAGGGAGCAGACCGACCGGAAGAAATTCCGCTTTCCGAGCAGAATGATCCGGTCTCCCAGTTCAACCCTGATCTCGTCGTTCATCGGCAGCATGGCTCCGTCCCGGAAGACCGCCACCAGCCGCCAGTCGGGATGGTCGAGCTGATCGATGCCGATCCCGGCGATCCAGTTGTCTCGGGTGACCAGGACCTCCACCAGTTCCCCCTGGCCCTGGGAAACCGGAAAGACATTGATCCGGGGGTCCTGAAGATAGTGGTACATGGTGCCGGCCACCCTGTCGGCCGGAAACAGGGTGTAGACATCCAGCCCCTGGTACTGTTCGGTAAACTCGGGTTGCCGAACCACCGACAGGATATGTTTGACCCCCTTTTCCCGGGCATAGCGGGCCACCGCCAGGTTGACCTTGTCGTTGTCGGTCAGGGCCAGCACGTAATCGCTGTTTTCCAGGTCCGCTTCCTCTAGAAGCACCGGGCTGGAGGCGTCGCCGGTGATGGCTTTGGCCACGGTATCATGATTGTGCGACAGCTCCGTCAGGACGCTTTCGGACCGGTCGATGAGGGTGATGTGCCAGCGTTCCCCCAGTCGGCTCAGCAGGCTTCGGGTATATTTTCCCGCGCCGCAGATCAATGCCTTCATGGCGGGCCTGGTCCTGGATATTTCTTGAAGTTGTTCGTTCATGGCGATTTGATCGGTACCGGAATCCCGGCCACCGTCCAGATGACCCGGTCCGCGCAGGCCGCTACCCGCTGATTGGCAAACCCGACCAGGTCCCGGTACTGCCGGGCCAGGCCGTTTTCCGGAACGATCCCGGCGCCCACTTCATTGGAAACCAGAATCACCGGGCAGGCGGCCCGGTCCAGGGCGTCGGTCAGGGCCTTTATTTTGAATTGGATCGCCTGCTCATCCCGGGTTTCCATCAGAAGATTACTCATCCACAGGGTCAGGCAGTCGAGAAGGATGACATCAAATTCGGGGCCCTGTTCACGAACCGCATCGGCGACAGCCACCGGCACTTCCCGGGCGGACCAGCGATCTCCCCGATCTTCCCGGTGTTTTCGCACCCGGTCCCGCATTTCCGCATCCTGAGGAACGCAGGTGGCCAGAAAAAGCTTTCGATTTCCGGGCATGGCTTCCGCCAGTTCCTGGGCATGGCGACTCTTGCCGCTTCGGCATCCGCCGATCACAAAAACGGTTTCGTTCATCGGCCGATCTCCGAAGGCAGGGCATCCATCGCATCCATAATAGCTCGGGTATCTACGAATTCTTCAAAATGCTCGGCCAGAAGGTCGTATTCCCGGTCCCGGGCTTCCAGCCCGTGGATGTCGGCGACGGCGATGTCATTCAGCCCCAGGAGGTCGAGCCACTGCCGGGTTACCCCCGGCGTGTCGAAAAGACCGTGCATATAGGTTCCCAGGACCCGTCCATTCTTCGAAGCGATGCATCCGTCCTCGTCTTCGCAAGGGACCCGGTTGCGGGCCAGCACCGAAAACAGCGGCGAGCCCCCGGTCCGCCGGGTCCGGCCCATGTGGATTTCGTAGCCGGTCCCTTCGATATCGCCCCAGGCGAACCGGGACCGGGTGGTGGTCTTGGGGGCCTGAAGAACGGTCTCCACCGGCAGCAGGTTTAGTCCCCGGGAGGTGCCGGCCGGCCCTTCGAGCCCGTCGGGATCATGGACGTACCGGCCCATGAGCTGGTATCCGCCGCAGATCCCCAGGACATGGCCGCCGTTTTGCGTGTAGTCGGAAAGCCGCTGTGACCAGCCGATGTCCTTCAGCCAGTCCAGGTCCCACCGGGTGTTTTTGGACCCCGGAAGGATCACTCCCGCAAATCCGGTCAGGTCCTGGGGCTGTTCGATGAAGAAGAGGTCCAGCCCCGGAACAGCCGAGAGCGGATCGAAATCGGTGAAATTGGAGATATGGGGAATGCGGATTACCGCAATCGCCGGTCGCTTGCCGAGGGCGGGGGAGACCGCCGGCGGGTTTTCAATAACCACCGAGTCTTCCGCCTCGATCCGGAAATGGGTATACCAGGGCAGCACTCCGAAGACCTTTTTGCCGGTTTTTTGTTCCAGCCAGGCGACCCCGTCGTCGAAGAGGCGGATATCGCCCCGAAACCGATTGATGATGAACCCGGCCACCCGGTCTCGGTAATCTTTCGGCAGGCATTCGAGGGTGCCCACGATCTGGGCGAAGACCCCGCCCCGATGGATGTCGGCCACCAGAATGACCGGGGCTTCGGCATATTCGGCCATTCGAAAATTGACGATATCGTTGGCCATCAGGTTGACCTCGGCGCAGGAGCCCGCCCCCTCCAGGACCACCAGATCGTACTGATTCCGCAGCCGATCCAAGGACTCGCAGGCCGTGGCGAGCAGGGTCGATTTGCGTTCGTGGTATTCCCGGGCGGTGCTGTTGGCCGTCGCCTCCCCCATCAGCACGATCTGAGATCCCACCTCGCTGGTGGGTTTGAGGAGAACGGGATTCATATCCACATGGGGCGGAATTCGGGCCGCCTCGGCCTGGACGATCTGGGCCCGGCCCATCTCCAGCCCTTCCGGGGTGACCCCGGAGTTGTTGGACATGTTCTGGGCCTTATAGGGGGCGACCCGAAATCCCCGGTTCAGGAACACTCGGCACAGGGCGGTGGCGATGACGCTTTTGCCGACATCCGAGCCGGTGCCGAGGGCTGCGATGCAGGGGGCTTTCTTTTGAATCATTTTTGGATCGGGTTTCATCAGCTGATATCGTATTTTTTCGAATACCCCCTCGGGGTGATCATAAAATCGAGATATTCAAAGGTGTTGCTGTTTCCAATGAACACGGTGGTCTGCATATCCACGGGTGCCTGGTGAAGCTCCCCCAGGGTGGTGATATGCACCTGCTGGTTGTTGCGCATGGCCCCGGTGACGATCCCCACCGGGGTGTCGGGGTCCCGGTATTTGAGGATGATCTTCTGGGCCGCTGTCAAGTGGCCGCTCCGTTTCTTGCTTTTGGGATTGTAGATCGCGATCACGAAATCGGCCGATGCCGCGGCTTCCACCCGTTTTTCGATGGTCTCCCAGGGGGTCAGAAGATCGCTCAGGCTGACGGCAGCGAAATCATGGGTCAGCGGGGCGCCCAGCAGAGAGGCCCCGGCGGCCAGCGCCGGAATGCCGGGAACCACTTCAACGGCCAATTCTTCTTTGTTTGCCGAGGAAGAGGGGGCGATTCCCGCCGATTTGGTAAAGAATTCAAGGACCGACCTTTGATGGGGGAAAAGGCGGATGCCCTTCTGCCGGCACATTTCCAGGGCCAGACCGGCCATGGCGTAGATCCCCGGGTCTCCGCTGGAGACGATGGCGCAGGATTCGCCGCATAGGGCGATGTCGATGGCCGCTTCCACCCGCTCCACCTCTTTTTTCATGCCGGTGCTGACCACCCGTTTGCCTTCAATCAGCGGCCGAATCAGATCGATATAGGTGGTGTAGCCGGCCACTACCGTCACCGAATTCAGGACCTCGACCGCCCGCCCGCAGAGATACTCGAGTCCGCCGGGACCGATGCCGACGATGAACAGGGTATTCGGGCCACCGCCACCGTGACGTTTCGGGTTTTCTGTTTGGGGACGATCAGGGTCCCGTGGTTCGCCCCCAGGATTGCTGCCGCTTCGCATACGCTTTCGACTCCTATATGTTTTTTCACCATGGCGGAAGGTCTTTCGATGGCGGTCACCTTCCGAAGCGTGTCCCGGTCGAAAAAGACCAGATTCAGACCCAGTTCGAGGCCCAGGGCCGCCAGGCCGGGTTCGTCCCGTTTGATGTCCACCGAGGCGATTTCTTTTAAACTCCGGTGGGACAGCCCGAATGCGTTCAGGGTTTCCAGCAGAAGGGCTTTCATTTCCGCCATGCCGGTGTTCCGGTTGCACCCCATCCCCGCCGTCAGGGAGCGGGGACGCAATACCAGAACATTCGGGGGCGGGTCAACCTGAATGTCATCCACAAAGATACCGGGCGCTTCCTCGGACACCGCATCCGCGCTTGCCGGTTCGGCATTCGGGTCTTCACCTCGATTTTCGAGCGGACATTCCCAGTTCGTGACCGACTCCGCCGGCAGATGCGGCCGAACCAGTCCGAAGGGATCATGAAGTCGGACCTTTCGGCCCGTCAAAAACGCCATGCCGATCTTTTTGATGGCCCCGGGGGTTTCGATAAAAAGCCCCTCTTGTTGAGCGATAAGATCGATGGCCGGCACCCGGTTCAAGTCGGTGGCGGTGGTGATGACCGGTTCGGCCCCGGTGACCGCCGCCACCCGCTCCGCCAGGCGGTTGGCGCCGCCGAGATGGCCCGACAGCAGACTGACGGCATGGGCCCCGGTTTCATTCATGACCACCACCGCCGGATCTTCGGTTTTGCGGCGAAGCAGCGGCGCGATCATTCGTACCACGATCCCGGTGGACATGATGAATACATGACCGCGGTACCGGTGAAATACCTCGAATAAGACCGCGGAAAGTCGATCGAAGTAGATCGCCGAAATTCCCCGATCCGGAAGGGAAGCGGAAAGATAGAGATCCGCATTCGGCAGCGACTTGACCAGGCTCAGAGCCAGTTCGGCCCCCCCGGGACTCAGTGCCCAGACGGCGAGTTCCTGTGCGGCCTCAGGGCGCTCCATGGCCGGGCCCCGCACCTGTGAATCCATTTGCCGGGCCCGGGTTCATGCCGAAGGGTCTCCGGCCTGGACCGGTTCGGCGCATTCTACCGCCTCGACCTTTTCGATGGGCAGGGCCACCGTAAAGGTGGTGCCGACATCCGGTTCACTTTCCAGGGAGATCGACCCGTTCATGGAATCGACCAGATTTTTGACGATGGGCAGCCCCAGGCCGGTGCCGGTGATATACCGGGTCTTGGCGTTTTTGACCCGGAAGAACCGGTCGAAAATCTTTTTCTGGTGTTTTTCCTCGATGCCGAACCCGTTGTCCGCAACCCGGGTCATGATCCGATTTCCTTCTTTGCGGACCGTCACCTGGATGCGGCCGCCCTCCTGGGTATAGTTGACGGCGTTGGAGATCAGGTTCCCGAAGATCGACTCCAGCCCCCGCGGATCGGCGGTGATGGTCGGCAGGGGCTCATCGGGGAGCTCCAGGCTCAGCGACTGCTTTTTGGCTTCGGCCCGGGCCTGAAGGAAATCGACGATGTTCTTCATCAAGGCTTCCACATGCACCGTTTCCGGCTCCCGGGTGACGGCGCCGGATTCGATTCGGGAGAGATCGAGCAGGTCCCCGATCAGGGAAATCATTCCCTGGGTCTTTTCCTTGGCCCGGGAGAGGATGTACTGCTCTTCCTCGGATTCCCCCTCCACCATATCCTTGAGCACCATGGCCAGCTGCTCGTGGATGGTGGACAGCGGGGAGCGGAGTTCGTGGGAGACCTTGGCCACGAATTCGTTCTTGAGCTGGTCCAGCACCTTCATGGTGGTGATGTTGATCAGGGTGATCACCGCCCCCAGGCATTCCCGGTCCTCGGCCAGGACCGGTTTTCCCCGGGCCATATAGTAGACGTTGTGGGGCAGGGCCAGTTCATAGGAGGGCGGCTCGTCGGTTTCGTGGTATTTTCCCTGGGAGATGTCATGGACCAGTTTGATGAATCCTTCATCGGAGATGTAGGCTTCCATGGGCTCTCCGGGCGGTCGGCAGGGGTCCAGGTCGAGCATCTGCTGAAAAGCCGGGTTCATGAACACCACCTGGCCCTGGCTGTTGGTTACCAGAATGCCGTTGGGCAGAGACTCGATGATGGTTCGAATCCGGCTTTTTTCCGTACCCAGGTCCAGCAGGGTTTTTTTGCGCTCTTCTTCCAGCTTTTCCGTCTCCCGGGTGAGGCGGAGGTTTTCCCGGGCCCGGTCCACCACGATCCTCAGGTGATCCGGCTCAAAGGGCTTGGGGATGAAGTCATAGGCTCCCTGCTTCATGGCTTCGATAGCGGTTTCGATGGTGGCGAACCCGGTGATGATGATGACCAGAATGGAGTCATCCATCTCCCGAATCCGCGGCAGCACCTCCATCCCGTCCATCCCGGGCATCTTCAGATCCAGCAGGACGATGGAGATGTCTTCCTGCTCCACCACCTCCAGCCCTTTGTCCCCCCGGTTGGCTTTGAACACCTCGAATCCCATCCGTTTGAGGATCCGTTCACACCCCTCCCGAATCCCCTGCTCATCGTCGATGACCAATACCCGCATCGTGTCGTTGTGATTATCCAATTTTCGTGTCATCCTCTCCGTTTTTGGGACCGCTCAGGGGAAGTTCAATGGTGAACACCGCACCGCCGTCTGCTTTGTTTCTGGCTTCGATGGCGCCGTTGTGATTTTTGACGATGCTGTAGGCCAGACTGAGCCCCAGCCCGGTGCCTTCGCCTTCTTCCTTGGTGGTAAAAAAAGGATCGAAAATTTGGGGAAGGATATCCTCCGGAATGCCCGGGCCGGTATCCGAAATTTCAATAGCGAGTCTTTGCTGGTCCGAAGACAATTCGGTTTTTATGGAAAGTTTTCCGTTTCCTTCCATGGCTTGAGCCGCGTTGATGATTAAATTCATGAACAGATGGTTCAGCTGCTGAATATCGCCTGGAATCAGGGGAAGTTCTTCCGATAAGTTCTTCTCGATCTCGATATTGTGAAACAGGGTCTGTTTGTCCAGCAGGAAGAGGGTGCGCGACAGGGCCTGGTTTATGTCATGGGGTTTGATCTGGTAGCGGGTCTGGCGGGCGAATTCCAGAAGCTCTTTGACCGTGTCCCGGCAGCGCTGGGCGTCTTTTAAGATTCTTTCAAGGTCCTCCTGGACTTCTTCCTGAAGTTCGTACTCCTCCAGAACCAGCTTGGTGAACAGGGTGATGCTCCCCAGGGGATTGTTGAGCTGATGGGCCACACCCGCTGAGAGCTTGCCCAGAGAGGCCATTTTGTTGGCCTGAAGCAGCTGAAGCTGGGTCCTTTCCAGCTTTTCGCGCATCCTGATTTCATCCCGAAGATCGTGGAAAAAGCCGATGGTGGCGACCTCTTTTTCCCCCTCGTAGACAATGGCGGCGTTGAGGCTGATGGGCAGTTTTTCTCCGTTCTTGCGGACGATATCCACCTGATAGGACTTGAGTTTTCCTTTTCCGCCCTGTTCATCGCTGCGAAGCCTGCGCATGATTTTCCAGGCCCCGTCATCGACATAGATGTCCTGAATCATGAGGTGATTGAGACCTTCGTACACCGTATACCCGGTGATTTCAGAGGCGGCGTCGTTGAAAATGAAGACCTTGCCCTTGGTGTCGGCGGCGATAACCCCGTCTACAGAGCTCAGGATCAGGTTTCGCAAAAAGGAATTGAATCGCTGAAGTTTTTCTTCCAGACCTTCCAGAAAGGGGACATCGAAATCGAGCATCACCACGGCATCGACACTGCCGTCATCTTCAAACAGCGGATAGAAATAGTGGCAGTAGGTTCGTTTATAAACCAGGGAACTGGTTTTGTGGACCAGGGCCGGTTCCCGGGTCCGGATGATTTCGGCGATGGGGCATTCATCACATGGGGCCTCGCATCCCCAGAGGGTTTTGAAGCAGGCCTCGCCCACGATATCCATGCCGAACTGTTCTTTGGCATACTGGTTGGCGGCGATGATTTTGTATTTGCGCGACACCACGATAATCTGCCGGGTGAAAGAGTCGACCGCCTTGAGCAGGTATTCCTTTTCAACATCAGAGCGCATGCCCGTCTCCCTTTGCTTGGATTAGACTCTATAAAGGAGAAAGCATAACGTGAAAGCAGGGGATAATCAATAAAGAAAAAAGAGGGAGCGGGGCTTTGATCGGCTCAGGAACCGGAAAGCCGTTTTCGAATCAGATCATCGGGATCGCACGGCGGCGCCCAGGGGCTGTCCAGGACCAGGACCGCGGTGGTATTGGGCTGGGCATGGGGGATGGGTGCTCCCTCCGCATTCAGCAGGGAGGTGATTTTTTGAGGGATCGGCGGGCCGGATCGGGTCGAGAGCAGCTCAATGGTATCCCCGACCTCGATTTTGTTGCGGACCTCCACCCGAAGCCGGCCGGGGGACATCTCCTCCAGGAGTTTTCCGGCGAACAAGTAGGGCTGGGATTCCCGCCGATACAGGCAATCTTCATAATTGGGCCGGATTTGTTCGGGATCTCCGAAATAGAAGCCGGTGCAGTATCGGCGGTGGCTGATTTTGGCGAGTTCATTGATCCATTCCGATTTCGTCGTATAAGATGCCGGATCCTTAAAATAGGCGTCGATCGCCTCCCGATACACCCGCACCACCGACCCCAGGTAATGGATTCCCTTCATCCGGCCCTCGATCTTGAGAGAAGTGACGCCGGCCGCGATCATTTCGGGGATGTGTTCGATCATGGACAGGTCTTTGGCATTGAAAATGTACGATCCCCGGTCATCCTCCAGAATCGGGTAGTAAAGGCCCGGCCGTTTTTCCTCCACCACCGCGTATTTGAAGCGGCAGGGGTGACAGCAGAGGCCCCGGTTGCTGTCTCGACCGGCCATAAAGCTGCTCAACAGGCACCGGCCCGAGTAGGAGATGCACATGGCTCCGTGGGCGAAGGCTTCGATTTCGATGGGGCAGCGGTCGGCGATTTCCCGAATTTCGGCCAGGGAGAGTTCCCGGGCCGCGTTGATCCGCCGAGCACCCATCTGCCGCCAGAAACCGGCGGTCCGGTAGTTGGTGGTATTGGCCTGGGTGGAGATATGGACGGGGATATGGGGGATCAGCTCCCGGGCCGCGGTAAAGATTCCCGGATCGGAGATGATGAGCGCATCCGGGCCGATCCGGCCCAACTCCCGCAGATAGGCACTCAGCGCTTCCTGCTCCGAATTGCGGGAGTAGACATTGCAGGCCGCATACACCTTGACCCCATGTCGCCGGGCAAGGGTTATCCCCGCTTCCATCTCTTCCAGGGTGAAATTGCCTGAAAAATTGCGCAGGCTGAACGCTTTGCCCGCCAGGTAGACCGCATCGGCTCCGAAATGGATGGCGGTTTCCAGTTTTTCAGGATTGCCCGCCGGGGCCAGGAGTTCGATTTTGTTTCGGGCACGGGTCATGGGGCGCAGCCCGGAATCCCTGTCCGGCCTGTGTAATCCAGCCGATTCATTCAGCGGAAAGTGTTCCTTCAGAAAACATCCGATCCACCGCTGATTGAACGCTTTTTTTCCAGAATCCCGGCTGAATCCTGAATTGTTCCTCGATTCGGCCGCAGTCCAGCACCGAATACGGGGGGCGCCGGGCCGGGGTCGGATACTCGGCGGTGGGGATGGGGGTGACCCGATCCGTTTTCAGGATGGTGTGGCGGCCGGCCCGTTCGATGACCGCCGAGGCCAGTCCGTACCAGGTGGTGACCCCTGATCCGCAGAAGTGGTAGATCCCCCAGGCGGTTTCCCGGCCTTGCAGAATGGAGTCGGTCATCGTCCATATGGCCGAGGCCAGGTCCGCAGCGCTGGTGGGGGACCCGTACTGGTCGGCCACCACCCGGACCTCATCCCGCTCCCGGGCCAGGCGGATCATGGTCTTGACGAAGTTGTTTCCGTGGACCCCGTAGACCCAGGCGGTTCGAATGAGGATATGTTTTTGCAGACGGGAGCGCAGCTCGGTTTCTCCGGCCGCCTTGCTTTGGCCGTATACACTGACCGGCGATATCGGGTCGGTTTCCAGATAGGGCGCCCCCTTTTGCCCGTCGAAGACAAAATCGGTCGAGATATGGATCAGCGGAATATTCAGGTGGGCACAGGAGGCGGCCAGGTGAGCCGGTCCGTCCCGGTTGACGGCAAAGGCCGTTTCCGTTTCGGTTTCCGCTTTATCCACGAGCGTGTAGGCCGCCGCATTGATCGCAAGGCACGGGCGGTGTTGGTCGAAAACCTCCGCCACCTGCGCCGAATCGGTAATATCCAGTTCCGAATGGGAGAAGGCCGCCATTTCAAAGGCGCCGGGCCGGTGCTGCCGAACCAGTTCCCATCCCAGCTGACCATTGGCCCCGGTGATCAGAATGGTCATGGTACGGACCTCCGGGACGGCAGCCGGTGGTCGGGAAAATCGACCAGGCGCGGCAGATCGACATCTTTTTCGGAGATGATCGGATCGGAGACCGGCCACTCGATGCCGATCGCCGGGTCGGACCAGAGGATGCCGCCTTCGTCTCCCGGTGAATAGAAATCCGAGCATTTATAAAGAAAGTGGGCGGTGTCGCTGAGCACGCAGAATCCGTGGGCAAACCCCTCGGGGATGAAGATCTGTCGGCGGTTTTGGTCAGAGAGGTGAACGCCGATCCACCCTCCGAAGGTCGGGGAGCCCTTTCGTAAATCCACCGCTACGTCAAAAATTTCCCCGGTAATCGCTTGCACCAGTTTGGCCTGGGGATGCTCGATCTGGAAATGGAGCCCTCGCAGGGTGTTCTTCACGGAGTAAGAGAGGTTGTCCTGAACAAAGCCGCAGGGAATGCCGCTTTTTTCATATCGCTCCTGTTGGTAGGTCTCCAAGAAAAAGCCCCGTTGGTCTTGAAAAACCCGGGGTTCGATGATCAGAACGCCTTTCAGATCGGTGGGAATGACATTCATGGCTGTTCCCTTAAGCCTCCCGGTATTGGATCATGTTCAGCAAATATCGGCCGTACCCGTTTTTTTGGAGCGGAGTTGCCAGTTTTTCCACCTGTTCGGCATCGATATATCCACGTCGGTAGGCGATCTCTTCCACACAGGAGACCTTCAGCCCCTGACGCTTTTCAATGACTTCAATGAAATGGGCTGCTTCCATCAGGCTTTCGTGGGTGCCGGTGTCGAGCCAGGCGAACCCGCGGCCCAGTTTTTCCACTTGAAGTTCGCCTCGATTCAGATAGGTGGAATTGACGTCGGTGATTTCGAGTTCTCCCCGGGGGGAGGGTTTCAGGTCGGCGGCGATGTCGAGCACCTGATTGTCATAAAAATAGAGTCCGGTGACCGCGTAATTGGATATGGGCCGGGTCGGTTTTTCCTCGATGTTCAGGGCTTTCCCTTCCTCGTCAAAGCTGACCACGCCGTACCGTTCCGGGTCTTTGACCCAGTAGCCGAAAACCGTGCCCCCTTCGGGCCGGGAGACCGCCCGGTCCAGAAGCTGGGTCAGGCCCCGGCCGTAAAAGATGTTGTCTCCCAGAATGAGGCAGACCGGGCTGCGGCCCACGAATTTCTTTCCCAGAATGAAGGCTTGGGCCAGGCCCTCGGGGGCGGGCTGTTCCTTATAGTCGAAGGAGAGGCCCCACTGGGAGCCGTCTCGGAGCAGTTTCTGAAACAGCGGCAGGTCATGGGGGGTGGAAATGATCAGAATTTCCCGAATGCCGGCCAGCATCAGGACCGAGAGCGGATAATAGATCATCGGTTTGTCGTAGACCGGCAGAAGCTGCTTGCTCACCACGGTCGTTATCGGATACAGCCGGGTGCCGGAGCCGCCGGCGAGAATGATGCCTTTCATGGGTGGGTGTTTTTCTCCTTTCGGTACCCGGTAATGATCCATACCGGGTTCTGGGCCTGAAGCCGGTCGCCCCAAGGCATGGGTTTGGCGGTGTTCACCTGGATCTGGACCATTTCCGTGTCAAAATCCAGTTCCCGAAGCGCGATCAGGGCCCGGTCCGTATTGGAAATCAGGACGGTGTTGACCACGATCACCCCGTCGCGGGAAAGCCGGATCGCCGCCGCGCGGATGATGCGATCGAGATCCTTTCCGCCCCCGCCGATAAAGATCCGGTCCGGGTCGGGTAGCGCATCGAGACCCTCGGGAAGAACGGTTTGAACCACCGTCAGGTTGCGGATGCCGAAGCGGCGTCGGTTGGCTTCAATGTCCGCGATCCGGTCCGGGTTTTTTTCCACCGCAAAGATCCGTCCTCTTTTCAGGAAGAGAGCGGATTCTACCGAGACCGAGCCACTTCCGGCCCCGAGGTCCCAGAGTACATGAGCCGGGGAGGTCAGCCGAAGTTTCGAGAGAGTCACCGCCCGGATTTCGGCTTTGGTGATGAGCCCTTCCCGGTGCTGGTATGCGTCGTCGGAAAGGCCGAGCCGAACCTCGGGTCGGGTGCAACGGCACGGGGTGTCGCGTTTCAGAATGAGCACGTTGGGTTCGGCAAAGGGTTGGTCCGCAGCTGCTTCCGGGGGCAACCATTCGATTTTTTCGGACGGGGTGCCGAGCTGCTGAAGAACACACATTCGAAAATCGGCGATGTTTCGGTCCCGAAGAAGTTCGGCCACCCAGCCCGGGGTGCGGACCGGGTCGGTCAACACAAAAATCTTGTCTTCTGTCTCTACGGCTTTCAGAAGATGGGCCGGGTCTGATTTGCCGTGCAGGCTGACGGTGCTTACACCCTGCCAGGGCTCTTTGATGCGGGCAAAGGCCGCCGCCAGGGTGGAGATGTTGGGATGAATTCGGACCCGGTCCGGTCCCAGGGCATCAATCAGGCGGGCGCCGATGCCGTAAAACAGCGGGTCCCCCGAGGCCAGCACTACCACGGATTCTTCCGCCATTCTTTCTTGAATAAACCGAATGACCCCCGGCAGATCTTTGGTGATCTCTTTTTTGACCGCCCGGGAATCCGGAAAATAGCCGAGATGACGCTTGCCTCCGACCAGCACGTCGGCCTGATGAATTCGTGTAAGATGGGCCGGAGTGAGGTCTTCGGGGGAGAGTCCGATGCCGATGATGGAAACCGGTGTCATACCTGGCTGTCTCCCGAATCCGAATCGAAAATGGGGTTTCCTTCGAAATCGAGAATGACCCCGCGAATGTGGACCCTCGGTCCGGCGAATTCCCGGGCCGATGCCGTCATGCGACGCCCGACCTCGCCGATCAGGGCCGGATGCCGGGGATGAATGAATTCAAAGGCGTGCCGGGCGGTATTGGCCTCGGAAATGGATTCGGACAGGGATTGGTCCCCGGTCGTCTCCAATGCCCAGTCGGCGAGTTTGTCCAGGGTCAAGCGGGCTTTGGCCGCGTGGGTGTGGGGAAAACCCCGGGCCATTTTCACCGCCTTGCCGAAAAAGACGGTCAAAATAATGGAGGAAAAACCCTGTTCGGCGGCGGTTTCCAGCGCACTTTTGAAAAAGTCGCCCATCTGGATGAAGCCTTCTTCGGGAAGCTTCGGCCACAGGCCCTGGGCATGTTTTTCGCTGCGCCGGCCGGTGGTCAGCACGGCCCGGTCCAGGCCTGCGGCCCGGGCCACCGACAATCCGGCCTGAATGGTGGCGATGTAGGCGGCATGGGACATGGGTTTGACCCGGCCGGTGGTGCCGAGAATGGATATGCCGTCTACAATCCCGATCCGGGCGTTGAGGGTGCGGCGGGCGATGGCAAGGCCCTCGGGGACGAAGATTTCCACATCCACGGATGCGGTTTTGGAAAATTCAGTCAGCACCTCGGACACGGCCCCGCGAATCATTCGGCGCGGGCCGGGGTTGATGGCCGGTTCGCCGGGGGGGATTTCCAGGCCCGGTTTGGTTACGCGGCCGACCCCTTCCCCGCCGAAGATTCGAATATCGGTTTTCGCAGGCGGTTCTGTATGCAGGGTCACCCGGGCCCCGATTTCGGCCTTGTGGGTGGCGTCCGGGTCGTCTCCGGCATCTTTGATGACGGTGCACACGGCGGTGTGAGAATCGATCCGCCGGCAGGCATAAATGGGAATTTCCAGGTGGCCGGTATCGAGCATGGCGATCCGGACTCGGGACGGCGGCGCATCGGACAAAAGGAAAACCATCGCCCCCTTTGCAGCGGCGGCTGCGGCCGTACCAGTGGTGAAGCCGGATCGAAGTTGTCGGTAGTCGGCGGAATCATCCATGGTGCTCGGTACGGCGGTGATTCACCGGGTGTGGTCTTCACGCTGTTTGGCGATGATGATGGTCCAGTATCCGGGTTTTCGCTCTTTGAAGGCCCGCACATCTCGAATGATCTCTTCATTGACCAGACCGCAGCAGCTCACCCCGATGCTGTTTTCCAGCAGGTCGGCCTCCTCCAGGGCGGTGGTGATGTCGGCGGCGTTTCGGTAAGCCTTTAAAAAAACCACATTCTCCGGCTTGGGGGAGATCTGCCGCAGCTGGTCCCCGCCTTTGACGCCGGACATCACCAACAGGGACTCTTCGCCTTCCACCAGCGGGGTGTTGAGCCGGGCCGCGCAGGCCTGGTAGGAGGTGATGCCGGGCACCGTTTCGATGTCCAGGTCCGGGGCGAATTCGAGAATGTTTTTGAGGATGTAGCCGTAGGTGGAATAGGTCGTGGGGTCGCCCAGGGTGATGAAGGCGGCCTGTTTGCCTTCTTTTACATGAGAGATGATCACCCGTGCGTGGTCCCGCCAGGCCTGCCGCAGCTCCGAATCGTCTTTGGTCATGGGAAAGGGCAGAATCATAATGGGGGTGCCCTGGGGAATGTGGTGCTGTGCGATGCTTACCGCCAGGCTGTAATCGTTTTTCGAGGAGGAGGCGGCAAAGACCACGTCCACCCGGCTGAGAATCCGGACCGCCTTCAGGGGGATCAACTCCGGATCACCGGGACCCACCCCGATGCCGTATAATTTTCCGTTCTGTGAATTCATTTGTTTCTTTTCATCCGTCTAAGGCGCGTCGGTTGTTGCCATAATCGAGAGGGCGTTTACCACACTTGCGGCCACATTGGAACCGCCTTTTCGCCCCAGGTTGGTGATATACGGAAAATCGGTCCGGGTCAATTCCTCCTTGGATTCCGCCGCATTGACAAACCCCACCGGCAGCCCGATGACCAGGGCCGGCCTGGCCTTGGCCCGGCGCATGAGTTTGATCAGATGCAAGAGGGCGGTGGGGGCGTTGCCGATCACATAGATGCCCTCGGTCATCTCCTTTGCGGCCTGGTCCACGGCCGCCTGGGCCCGGGTGACGCCGGCCTGCAAGGCATACTCCCTGACCTGGGGATCGCCGATCAGACAGGTGACCGATCCCCCGAACCGGGCCGGTTCTCCTTTGCGAATGCCCGACCGCGCCATTTCGGTGTCGGTGAAGATCGGTTTTCCGCCGCGGATGGCCTCAATCCCCTTTTGGATGGCGTCGGGATGGAACCGGACGGTGTTCATGTATTCGAAATCGGCGGAGGTATGGATCATTCGCCGAACCACGTTCCACTCCTCAGGAGTGAAATCGTGTTCTCCGGCTTCCTGATCGATAATCTTGAAACTGAGGGCTTCGATGTCGTCGGGTTTCATGATGCGGTTTTCCTTTCCCGCCGGAATCTGCGGCACACGGCGACAAAATGCTCGGCGGCCTCCGGTCGGCTTCCGAAATGGAGGTGAATGTAGCTGCCCAGGGTCCGGCGGACTCGGTATCCGGTGGCCAGCGTGCCGGCGCCCAGGCGGTCGGAGACGGCGTAAACCGTTTCCACATGCTCGTTTTCGGGTGCTTCCCGAATCCCCGAATAATGGAACTCATGGCCCCGGATGCGGGTCCCGGCCGGGCCGAGGAGGGTCTCTGCGGTGAGGCTGACTTCCCGGTACCCGAGGGATTTGAGTCGGGTGAACATGGTTGTGGTGAAGGGGAAGCACCCGCACATAGGATAGGTTCGGTTGTCGGTATCCTGAATTCGGCTGCCGAGATACATGAATCCGCCGCATTCGGCGTAGATAGGCATTCCGTTTCGGCTGTTTTTCTGAATCTCCCGGCGCAACGGTTCATTTTGGGATAAGGGCCGGACGAAGAGTTCGGGATATCCGCCGCCGAAGTAAAGGCCGTCGAGATTCTGCGGCAGGGTTGGAATTTCCATGGGGGAAAAAAAGACGAGTTCGGCCCCTGCGGATCGCAGGATATCGAAATTGTCCGGATAATAGAAGCAGAAGGCTTTGTCCCGGGCCACGCCGATGCGGACCTCGGGAGCGGGGGCGGTGCGCTTCGGGCCTGCATGGCTGTTGGAAAACCGGTCGAGGTCGATTTCCGGCAGGCGGTTCAACAGGTCGTCGAGATCGAGTCGCGTTTCGATAAGATCGGCCAACCGGTCGACGGCGGCGGGGGCGAGCCCGTGTTCATCGTCGGTCACCAGCCCCAGATGGCGTTCTGGAATGGCGATGGCCTCTTCCCGCAGCAGGCCACCGAGACATTTCATGGCCACATGATCTTCCAG
>CAZNLT010000067.1:0-27936 GCA_964573705.1 uncultured Desulfobacterales bacterium | reverse complement strand
CCCCCCAGGGGATTTTCGAGTTGAAGTATTTTTTCAACAGCTCGATCAATCGGGTGCAGGGGGATGCCATCGCCTCGGCCAGCGTTCAGGACAAGATTCGGCAGATCATCGAAAAGGAAAACCCGAAAAAGCCCTACAGCGACGATAAGATTTCACAGATGCTGAAGGATGCCAACATCAACATCGCCCGCAGAACCGTGGCCAAATACCGTGAGATGATGAGGATATTGCCATCGAACAAACGTAAACAATACTAGGGGAGGCGACTATGCAGACATCGGTGACATTTAAGAATATTGATCCTTCCGACAATCTCAAAGCCTACGTGCAGGACAAGCTGGACCGGTTCGACCGGTTGCTGGACAATCCCGCCGAGGCGAATGTGGTTCTCTCCGTCGAAAAATTCCGCCATATCGCTGAAATTAAAATTCTGGGTGACCGGTTGAAGATCAACGGCAAGGAAGAAACCGACGACATGTATTCCGCCATCGATATGGTTTTGGATAAACTGGGAAAACAGATCAAAAAAAGCAAGCAGAAGGTTCGAAAACGGAAGGGAGGGGCCAAGGCCGACGCCATGGCCAAGCGGTTTGAAGAGGTGATTCCGCCGGATGAAGACACCGAAGGAGAGATCATCATCAAGACCATTGACTACAAACCGATGGATGCGGAAGAAGCGGTGATGCAACTTGACTTGGCGGATGACAATTTCATCGTATTCACCAATGCGCGCACCGAGCAGATCAACGTTGTCTACCGCCGCAACGACGGTCATTACGGTCTGATCCAGCCCACCCGGTAACGGACCGATCTCCTGATTCACAGCATTAAAATTGATTTCCGGTCTATGTCGCCTTATATTGGAATATCCATTGGGCGATATGGACCGGTTGTTCCTGTAGGAGCAGGATGAAAACCCCTGAAGGGTATGTGTTGTCTCCAGGGGCCTTTTATTAAATATATGAAAATTATTGATGTTTTAGAAAAAGATGCGATTCTGTTGGATTTGAAAGCCCGGGATAAAAAAGGAGTGATCGAAGAGTTGGTGACGCCGTTGGCTTCCATATCCGGGGTGGCGTACCGGGATCTGGCCCGGGTTTTGCTGGATCGTGAACGGCTGGGCAGCACCGGGATCGGCGGTGGAATCGGAATTCCTCACGGAAAGCTGAAGGGGCTGAACTCCTTGATGCTGGGATTCGGGTTGAGCCGATACGGGGTCGATTTCGAGTCTATCGACAACCTCCCCACGCATATTTTTTTTCTCTTGGTCACGCCTGAGAATTCCATCGACATCCATCTGAAGCTGTTGGCCCGAGTTTCGCGGATACTGAGAGATGATCTTTTTAAAGACCGGCTGTTTCAGGCTGAAAATCCCGAGGCGGTGATCCGTATCATCGGGGAAGAGGATGAGGTATCGTAAACACCACTCCCGAAAATTTGAGAATCGTCATTATTACCGGCCTGTCGGGCTCCGGCAAGAGTACCGCTATGGCTGCCTTTGAGGATGCCGGTTATTATTGTGTGGACAACATGCCGGTCACCCTGCTGCCCGCCTTTCTGGAACTCCCCCTCAAGAGTGAGATATCGGGGCTGGCGTTTGTCATGGACCTCCGCGAAAAGGGGTTCTTGAGCAAATATCAGTCGGTGTTCGACGGGCTTCGCGATCAGGGGTGGAACTTTGATATTCTGTTTATGGAGGCGGCCGAAAAAACCCTCTTGCGCCGGTACAGTAAGACCCGCCGCCATCATCCTCTTGAGAACGGGAAGCGCCTGCTGGAAGGGGTTCGGGCTGAAAAGAAAGCGATGGGGCCGCTCAGGGCGGTCGCCGATAATGTGATCGACACCAGCCGGTATACGGTCCACGAACTCAAATCGATCATCCTCGCGATGGCCCGAGAGGGAAGTCAGAAGGTGCCCATGCGAATCAATGTGCTCTCGTTCGGATTCAAATTCGGGATTCCGGAAGATGCCGATTTGATCATGGATGTTCGGTTTTTAACCAATCCGTATTTCGTTCCGGCCTTAAAACCCTTGGACGGCCGAAGCCCGGAGATTCAGGATTTTGTTTTACATCGGGAGGATACCCGGGAGTTTCTGAGCAAATACCAGGATCTGCTGGATTATCTGATTCCGCTGTATGAACGGGAGGGCAAGGCCTACCTGACCATCGCGATCGGTTGCACCGGCGGCCGGCATCGCTCCGTGGCGATCGCGCTCTCGATCTATTCGCATATAAAAAATACCGATCGGTGGGTCCAACTGACCCATCGAGATATTGACAAATGAAAACACCGCAATACTCGATTTCTCTGATAGGACAGCGATGATAGGGATAGTGATTGTAACCCACGGCAATCTTGGTGACACACTCATAGAAACAGCGGAATTGATCCTTCACAGACCGCCCGAGGGGATCATAGCGGTATCCATAAACTTGACTGAAGACGCGGATAAACTGCGCGGTAAAATCGCCCGCGGGCTGAAGGCGGTCAACCGGAAAAAGGGAATTCTGATCCTGACCGACATGTTCGGGGGCACTCCCTCGAATCTCAGCTATTCCTTTCTGGAGGAGGGCCGGGTGGAGGTGCTTTCGGGGGTGAACCTTCCCATTCTGATCAAGGCGGTGGAAAGCCGCGACAAAATGAAGCTGACCGAACTGGCCCAGTGTATTGAGGCTTTCGGCAAAAGATCCATCTCCCTGGCCAGCGGCATTCTAAAAGGGAATAAGCGGGGGTGAAACCGGAGCGGTTTTGCCTGCGCCGAGCAGCCGTTGGAGATGTGGACGGGCTTTTGGCGGTGGAGCAGACCGCCTTTTCCAGACCCTGGTCCCGCCGCCTTCTGGAAGAAGAGTTGGTTTGTGAATTCTCAAGGCTTTGGATAATCGATGACCCGAAGATGCCGGTGATCGGTTATCTCTGCTATCGGCTGATTGCCGACGAAATGAACATCCTGAGGATCGGTGTGCTGCCGCATCTGCGAGGAAGAGGCGCCGCCGGTCGACTGCTTCAAGCAGGGATCGGCGAGGCGGTGACCCAAGGCGCCGCAACAGCCGTTCTGGAGGTTCGTCCCTCCAATGCCACGGCCCTGCAGCTCTATAAAAAATTCGACTTTATACCGATCGGTAAGCGGCCGGGATATTTCCCTGATACCGGGGAGGCGGCCCTTATCCTGACAAGAGTCCTTTGAAAAGGACATACACGGGGAATGAAGGAGGAGATACATGAGTACGAAAATAGCGATTAACGGTTTTGGAAGAATCGGAAGACTGGTATTCAGGGCATCGTTGAACAATCCGGATATAGAGGTGGTGGCCGTCAACGACCTGATGGATGCGGAAACCATGGCCTATCTGTTGACCTATGACTCGGTTCACGGCAAACTCGACGCCGATGTGGAACCCGGAGACGGCTCCATTCGAGTGGGCGGCAAACCGGTCGCCATTTCGGCGGTGAAGGATCCGGCCCAGCTGCCCTGGAAAGACCTCGGGGTGGAGATCGCGGCCGAGTGCACCGGTCTCTTCCGGGACGCGGAGAGCGCCTCCAAGCATCTGGAAGCGGGGGCCCGCAAGGTGGTGATATCGGCTCCGGCCAAAGAACCGGACATCACCATCGTCATGGGGGTCAACGATCATCAATACGAGCCCCAGCGTCACCATATTATCTCCAATGCTTCCTGTACCACCAATTGTCTCGCGCCCGTCTCAAAGGTACTGCTGGAGAATTTCGGAATCAAGAGCGGCCTGATGACGACCATCCACTCTTACACCGGGGATCAGCGTCTGCTCGATTTTCCGCATAAGGATCTTCGCCGGGCCCGTGCCGCGGCCTTGTCCATGATCCCCACCACCACCGGGGCGGCCCGAGCCGTGGCCCTGGTGCTGCCGGAGCTGTCCGGAAAACTCAACGGCCTGGCGGTGCGGGTGCCGACCCCCAACGTCTCTCTGGTGGATGTGGTGTTCAGTGTCGAAAAATCCGGGGTTACCGCCACCGACGTGAACAATGCCTTGAAAGAGGCCGCCGAAGGAGCGCTCGCCGGTATTCTCGGGTATTGCGATAAGCCCTTGGTTTCTTCCGACTTCAACGGCTCGCCCCTGTCCTCCATCGTGGATGCCCCCAATACCTACGTCATGGACAACATGGTCAAGGTCCTTTCCTGGTACGACAATGAGTACGGTTATTCCAGCCGCATGGTCGATCTTATGGCCATGATCGGAAAGCAGCTCTAGCCCGGGTTTTCGCAGGTTCTGTCACCCGAATGGGGGGGGAGTCCGGTCTCGAGATCCCCGGACGGTCCTCCCCGCCCTTGACCGAAGGAAGATGGAAAAGACGACCCCCAAAAGATGGAAGGAGGCATAATGGCTCGAAGACCGTTTATCGCCGGAAACTGGAAAATGCACAAGACCGGACCCGAGGCGGCGAAAACAGCAGAGAAGCTGGCCGCCCTGGTGGCGGATGCCGCCGACGTGGACATGATGATCGCCCCTGCATTTACCGCTCTGGAAGCGGTTCGAAAGGTGATCGAGGGCGGTCCGGTGGCCCTCGGGGCCCAGAACCTTTTCTGGGAAATCGAAGGGGCTTACACCGGAGAAATCTCTCCGCGCATGCTGGTGGCCGCCGGCTGCAAGTACGTGATCATCGGCCATTCCGAGCGACGGGAATACTTTGGAGAAACCGATGAAACCGTGAATAAGCGGATTCGGGCCGCTCTCGATCACAACCTGATTCCGATCCTCTGCGTCGGGGAATCGGAATCCCAGAGAGAAGCGGAAAAAACATTTTCCGTACTTGACAAACAGATCAAAAACGGGTTACAAGGCTTTTCTTTGGATGATCTGAAAGATCTGGTCATCGCATATGAACCGGTTTGGGCGATCGGCACCGGAAAAACCGCCACCAAAGAACAAGCCCAGGAGGTTCATGCCTATATCCGATCCTTGATCGGGGACATGTTCGCTGAAAGCCTGGCCGACTCCCTCAGAATTCAGTACGGGGGAAGCGTGAAACCCGGGAATATCAAAGAATTGATGGATATGGACGATGTCGACGGCGCCTTGGTGGGCGGCGCCAGCCTGGAGGCGGAAACCTTCAGCGAAATTGTCCGTTTCAACAAATAAACCGAACATCTATTCGAAATAAAATATATTTTCAATGACCGCACTACTCATCATTATTCATGTAATTGTCTGTATCGCCCTGATCATGATCGTTCTGCTTCAGACCGGCAAGGGGGCGGATATGGGGGCGGCTTTCGGAGGCGGTTCCAGTCAGACCCTTTTCGGCAGCACCGGGGCATCCACTTTTCTGAGCAAGGCCACCACAGGGGCGGCGATCGTCTTCATGCTCACCTCCCTGGTCTTGGCTTACCTATCCAGCCACCCGACGGGCAGCTCCGTGATAAACCGGATTGAAGTGGAGGCGCCTCAGGAAGAAGCGGCTTCGATGCCGACTGAAACGACCTCGGAAAGTTCGGCGGTCAGCGAAACCGAAGCACCGGCTCCGGCGGCCCAGCCCGAAAGGGACGCCGAAACGCAAACACCCGTGGACGAACCGGCTCCGGCCGGAGAGAGTGCGGAATAAATGACAGGGTCAACCGACATACCCTTGTGCCGAAGTGGTGGAACTTGGTAGACACGCTATCTTGAGGGGGTAGTGGGCCACGCCCGTGCCGGTTCAAGTCCGGCCTTCGGCACCATTCAACATACATCGAGCGTAAAAACAGCGGGTTGCATCAAATTGTCAAAGAGCGGGTGCGTTTTTGGGTGCGCCCTGTGAAAGAGAGAACGCCCAAATAAAAACGCCCAAGCGGATCATTCCTATCCGATGGGCGTTGACAGCCGCTCTAAAGTTTCTTACGCTCTGAGTATATCGACTGTGCTTATCCGCCCTTTTCGGATAGCACTACCTAAGCTCAACCTGGTTCGCAGCCGGGTTGAGCTTTTTCATTTTCAGGTTCTTCTTTCTCCTTCCGATTCCGCCTTCCTGATCGCTTCGTGCATGAACTCCGCTATGAGTTCGGTCATGGTTTTGTCTTTATCGAGTGCGATCCGAAAGCCCTTTCTTTGAAACATTCAAGAGCAAACCACGGACCTTGCCCCGATTGATGGCCCGGATATCCAGTTTCCTGATTGCCGGGTTGATGTAGTCCCTCATCAGCTGCTTATAGCGTTCCTTCTTGCATGAAGTTAAGATTCATACAAGAAGGAAACACAGGGTAATTATCGGTAGTGAACCAGAACGGTGAGTTCAATCCGGAAGAGTAAAAGCAGCAGGAAACGGCCGCCCCCTATCTTATAAATCTTGATTAAATACTTATATTCAGATAGGCAATTCTTATGTTCTCTATCCAGTGGGCCAAAAAGGCGTTGAAACAATTGGTGCGGTTTCCGGCCGATGACAAGAAGCGGATATCAGAAGCGGTTGATGAACTGGCATCCTGGCCCAAATGCCGGGACGTGAAAGCCCTGAAAAACCAACCCTTTCCTTATCGGCTCCGGGTTGGTCGTTACCGGGTCTTTTTTAAGGTGAAAACCGGTATCCGGGTAATCTTCATTGAAGAGGTGAAAAAGCGGAATGAACGAACCTATTAAACACCAGGTGATTGAAAAAAACGGGGTACCCCTGTTCGTTTTGGTGCCTTACGAAGAGTATTTGCAGAGTTGCGGAACATCCGATGAAGGTCTGTACCTTCCAAACGAGGTAGTCAAAGCCCATGCCATAGACGGAAAAACCTTGCTCAAGGCATGGCGTGAATTCAAAGGGCTTACTCAAAAAGAAATGGGAAACCGGATGGGTGTCAGCCAGTCGGCTTACTCACAGATTGAGCGCTCGGAGAATCCCCACGAGAACACGATCCGTAAAGCCGCCCTTGCCCTCCGGCTGGATTGGCGATTGCTGACCCTGAATGAGAGTGAGTAGAATTTGGGGTTCCGTTTGGCTTTTGGCTCGCATGGTTGAAGGCTTGCGTCAGTATCGGAAGATCCCTTTTTAAAGTTATCGGCGAGGCTGCCTTCCTGGTTCAGCAGCGCATCTTTGATGTTCATCGAGAGAGGAAGCTCTTCCAAGATTTTTTTAAGGGCTGATCCAAAACCGCATCAATATTGGAAAACATGCCCGCCGGGAACAGCTCGATTTTCAGGTCCGGCTTTCCCGCGATGATTCCCAGCGATTTGCAGAATCTTGCTTTGATACAGGAAGAACGGATCCACTCATCCGGTTTTGTCGGCGTTAACTTGGACAAGGCTACCAACGCCAATACGGCCGGGTCCGGTTGGACATCTTCGAAAATTTCCACCACGGTGGAATCCTTGGAAAATAGTAGCGGAAGCTCTTTTTCGAGCAGGTTTTGGGTGAAATTAACGAAGGCTGGCTTTCCGGCCGTTATCTTGTCGATTCCGATGAGTAAATAACTGTTGGACAAGAGGGTGGATGTTGCCACATCCCCATCGATTTCCGGCATGAAATTGCCGATCCCGTTTCGAAAAAGAAGCTCATACGCAAACACGTTTTTTTCTGCGATCAAAGATGGCCTGCCTGGCTACAAAAGCATCCATTATTTCAACCCCTCAGAGGAATAAATTTCCTTTTGGCATTCCGCTGGAAATCGACGATTCAGGAGTCGGATTCCGATCCGGCCGGATCGGCCTTTTCCAACTCTTCCTGGATAGCCTTCTGAAATCCCGCCATGCTTCGATCCTGCAGACGTTTTCCGTTGACGAACAGGGTCGGCGTGCCTCTGACCCCGGCATTCACCGCCTGCATCATATCCTGACGGAGCTTATTCATCAGGGCGGGGTCTTGCATGTCGGTCTGAAACCGCTCCATATCCAGATTCAGAGCCCGGGCGATCTCTTCGATTTTTTCATCGCTGAGTTGGTTGTAGTTGGCGAACAGAAGGTTATGAAATTCCCAGAATTTTCCCTGTTTTTCGGCGGCCATAGAGGCCATGGCCGCTTTCAAGGCATGCTTGTGATTCCGAAGGGGGAAATGTTTAAACACCAGCTTCACCGCTTCGGGATATTGCTTCACTACCTGATCGAGGACGGGCGCCAACCGGGCGCAGTAAGGGCACTCGAAATCATCGAAGATCGTCAACACCACCGGGGCGTCTTCGGGTCCCTTGAATGGAGACCCGGACACATCGATATCCTGCACGTATGTCAATTGAATGATCCGGATCGATCTGTTTCGCCGGCTGTTCAAGATCAGCAGGTCGCCTTTGGGACCCACTCGAATCTGATCCGCCTCCTTGCCCACCTCGATGATTCCCTCCGGTTCGCCGGCGGCAGAATAGATGTGTACGTTTCCGGTTTCGGACAAGACGAAAATTTTGCTTCCATCGGGAGAGAGGGCCACATCCCGGGAAGGCGCTTCCATTTGAAGGGTGCTGAGGGTTTTCCACTCGACATTCTCGGCCGCGGATACCTGGAAACTCATGGAAATGACAAAAGAAAAGGCGATCAGAATGAGGGGTGCATTTGGGCCCGGTTTCATGGGTGGGTTCCTCCTATTCTATACTGTTCGAATTCGGGATTAATACTTATATTGAAAAGACAATGTACTTGAATATGACAAAATCGGGGGCATTTGTATAGAGCCATCTGAGAATGCCTTTCGATGGATCGGTTTGAGGAGATGCCTCCAATGGGAACCGCGACGGATTCGTCGAATCCGTGAAACAGGTCGGTTTTTGCATATTTTTCAACTAGACGCTTGCAAAGCGACCTGGGGAAAGGGTATATCTTTCGGATAGATCAGAATCGAGAGACGGGGTGCACCGGCTTTGATGCCGGAAACATCGGCGGCGAAGTCGCCGATCGGGCTTATGCGGGTTGAGGAGAGATCATGAGCGACTTTTATTTGCCGGCGATCCGAATACGAGGGTACCGGCCTTTTCGGGATGTTTTGTTCCGCTTTAATCGGCTTGAAGTGATTATCGGTGCAAATGGCTCCGGAAAATCCAGTCTCTTCAGTTTTTTAAAGTTTTTAAAAGATTCTTGTTGCCGGGAAATTCCTATAGAGATTATTCCGGGAACTGTGGGGCAGAAGATTTTCCACAAACCCGGGCCAGATAAATTTTTTTGGAACGCCCAAATCGATTTTCAAAATCGGGTGCCGGTTTTTTATCAGGGAGAAGTAGAGCGAAAAAGCGGCAGACCGAATGTGATTTTTGAACGAATCCTCACCAAAAAACCGCTGGATGAGAGGACTCAGGGCGGTTTCACCTTTCTCGATTTCAAGGAAGGGAAGGGCTTGGTGAGAGATCCGGAAGACAAAGATTACCTCCGCAAGGAATGGGACCTTAAAAAAACCAATCAGCTGGGGCTGGGAGCTATCACCGATGCCGGTCTTCAGATGCTTTTCAATCTGAGAGAGTATATAAGGGGGTGGCGCTTTTATCACGGTTCCACTCTCAGTATTCAAAAAATCAGGCGCCCTTCTCCCCCGGCTAAAGAGCCGATTCTGGATGAGGACGGGGGGAATCTCAGCGCGGTGCTGCATCTGTTAAAGGATGATCATCCCGAAGCTTTTGAAGATCTCCGGTCACTGATTCAATTCGCCATCCCCGGGTTTAAAAGCTTGACGGTCAAAGAACAGGGTGGATTCGGGGAGGTCATGGCTTTCTGGCGGGAAGAGGGGGTGGAAACCGAATTGAGTTTCGCCGACCTGGCCGACGGTATCCTTCGGTTCATCGCCTGGGCTACCCTCTGCGTGATCCCGATGCCGCCCACCCTGATCTGCCTGGATGATCCGGCCCAGGGGCTTCATCCACGAACCCTGCCGGTCCTTGCCGGTCTGTTCGAAAAGGCGGCCGAGCGCACCCAGGTGTTGTTGACCACCCATGCCTCTTATTTTCTGACCCAGTTCGACCTGGAGAACGTATCCATCATCAAGAAAACTTCCGGCGGATCCATTTATGTGAATGTTCGGAACTCCCAGGCCCTGTTGAATCAGCTGCAGAAGGTGGAAGTCGAGGAAATGGAAAGCATGTACCGGGCCGACGAACTGGAAGCGATGTTTTAATTTCGAATTCGAGCGAACAAGGAGTGTATATGGTTCTGGGCTACAGCAGCAACGCGTTTGTCAAATTTTCTCTGACGGATGCCATTGAAAAGATCGCCCGGCTGGGTTTCGGGGGCGTCGAAATCATGTGCGACCAGCCGCACCTCTACCCGCCCGATGTGAAGGCGGGGGAGCTGACGGCGGTTCGAAACGCCCTGGACGCCCACCGGTTGAAGATCACCAACCTCAACTGCTTCACTCTCTTTGCCGTGGGAGACACCTATCTTCCCTCCTGGATCGAGCCTGAAACGGAGCGACGGGAGATCCGAATCCGTCATACCGAGCAGTGTCTTCGAATTGCCGACCGGTTGGGCGCCGCCCATATTTCGATTCCGCCCGGCGGCCCTCTGAACGGGATGGACCGAAAAGAGGCCGTGAAACGATTCCACGAGGGACTGGAGCGGGTGATTCCCCTGGCCGAGGCGCTTAAGATCCGGCTCTTGATTGAACCCGAGCCGGATCTCTTGATTGAGCGGACGGCGGAGTTCACCTCCTTTATTAAAGACGTGAAGTCCGATGCCGTGGCCCTCAACTTCGATATCGGTCATTTTTTCTGCGTTGGGGAAGACCCTGCCGAAGCCTTTGAAGAACTCTTTGCGTGGGTCGACCATGTTCATATCGAGGACATCGCTGCGGACCGCATTCACAAACACCTGATTCCCGGTCAGGGGGCGATTTCGTTTCAGTCGGTTTTTGAAACAATGAAACGGCTGGATTACACGGGAGACATCTGCCTGGAGCTCTATCCCTATGTGGAAACCCCGGAGCTCGCGGGCCGAGAGAGTCTGGATCGCCTTCGACCCCTGTTTGAGGCAGCAGGGCTGGAATTGGGATGAAGCCCATGGATGCCGTAACGCTGTCATAAGCACCCCAAACACCATTAAAAACGGGCCGGCGAGCTTTTCGCCGGCTCGCTTTTTTAATTATATAAGGACGCTTTTCAATGAACAACACCCGAGAACCGGCCTTGCAGACCTATCGCCAGGCCATTTCGGTTCCATTTGAATATCCGGTCTGCTTCACCCGGGATCTTTTCCACCTCGACAATCCGCTTCTGGCCGACACCATGAACCGCCTGGGAGAGGACCGACGGCACCGGGCCGCGGTCTATATCGATTCGGGGGTGGCGGAGGCTTTTCCCGGGTTGTCCGCCGATATTCTGAAATATTTTGAGTCCAGGCCGAATGTGCTCTCTTTGGCTGCATCCCCTCGAATCCTCCCCGGCGGGGAACCGGCTAAAAACGGATGGCATCACATCCACACCATTATCGAAGAGGTCAGTCGGCTTCACCTGGACCGGCAGAGTTATGTCATCGGGATCGGGGGTGGGGCGGTGCTGGACATGGTCGGATTCGCCGCCGCCGTCATCCACCGCGGGCTTCGCCTGATTCGAGTGCCGACCACAACCCTGGCCCAGAATGATGCGGGCATCGGGGTCAAGAACGGCATCAATGACCGGGGGCAGAAAAACGCGATCGGGGTCTTTGCCCCGCCCTTTGCGGTGTTGAATGACTACCGGTTCTTATCCACCCTGTCGTTCGACCAGTGGATCGGGGGGGTGGCCGAAGCCTTCAAGGTGGCCATCATCAAGGATGCCGAATTCTTCGAGTATCTTCTGGAACATGCGGAAGGGCTTCGAAACCGTGCGTCGGGCCCTATGGAACGGACGGTTCATCGCTGCGCCGAACTGCACCTGGACCACATTCGCACCCACGGTGATCCCTTCGAGTTCGGATCGGCCCGGCCTCTCGACTTCGGCCACTGGTCGGCCCACAAGCTGGAGAGCATGTCCGGGTACGCCATCGGCCACGGGCAGGCGGTCTCCGTCGGTATCTGCCTGGATTCCTATGTGGCCATGCGCAGAGGTTTGATCTCTCATGGGGAACTGGACCGGATTCTGAATGGGTTTACCGCCTGTGGTCTGATCACCTGGAATGAATTGCTGGAACGAAAAAAGACCGACGGCGGCCTGGAGATATTCGACGGCATTGAAGAATTCCGGGAGCATCTGGGCGGGGAACTCACCCTGACGCTTCCGGATGGAATCGGTCGAAAAATCGAAGTCCACGACATGGACCCGGCGACTGTTGAGGAGGGGATCGCCTATCTGAAATCCTTTGTCCGAGGGAGGTGACGGATGAATGAAAAACCCGACTTTATTCGAGGCGAGATCCTTTCGCGGCGGTTTGACGGAATCTCCGACGATCTGTTGACGGGCGGATTCGGAAAAACCGGATTGACGCACCCGCCGCCGCCTTTCGAGGACCCCGAGTTTCCTACCTCTCGGGAGCTTCGTTCCCATTCGATTCACAACAGCTACCGGGGCCTGATGGACCTCTCTCCCGCCGGAGGGTACGGCCTTCTTTACGGCCCCGGGGTCTCTGCTGCGGGTATTCCGGCCGAGGATGAGGGAATGATTCCCGGCAAGGAGTACCTGGCCTATGCCGATGACGGCGCCGGACAACGGAATGGGGTGCTGATGGTGCAGATTCCGGATGGTTTCGACCCGGAGAATCCCTGCATCGTGGCGGCGGCATCCTCGGGGTCCCGGGGAATCTACGGCGCTGTCGGGGTGGTGGGCGAATGGGCCCTCAAACGGGGCTTTGCCGCGGTCTACACCGACAAGGGAACCGGGATCGGGATTCACGATCTCGATTCGAATACGGTGAATACCCTGACCGGCGAGCGGGCCGATGCGGCATCCGCCGGCCGGTCCGCCCATTTTCGCGCCCGGATGAATAATCCGGACGAATTCAAGCGGGACTATCCCCACCGCATCGCCGTCAAACACGCCCACTCCCGGCAAAACCCTGAAAAGGACTGGGGGCGGTATCTGCTTCAGGCGATTCGGTTCGCCTTTTATATCCTCAACCTTTCGGAGAATTTCGGCCGCGCCGATGACCGGGGCATTATCAGGGAAACCATTCTCTCGGAAAATACCCTGGTGATCGCTTCGGGCATCTCCAACGGGGGCGGGGCCGCCATTCGGGCTGCGGAACAGGATGCCGACGGTCTGATCGACGGGATCGCCGTTTCCGAACCCAATGTGACCCCGCCGGCGAACCCGTCGCTGGTGATTCAGCAGGGGGATCGGGTCTGGCGATATCCGAACCACAGCCGAAGCCTTTTAGACTATCATACCCTTCTGGCCCTGTACCAGCCCTGCGCCGACCTGGCGCCCCGACTCAAAGACGCACCCTTCAATGCGGTGGATCGTAAACTCTGTGAAAACCGCTGCCGGGGATTGAACCGCGCGGGCCTGCTGGATTCCGATCGTCTCAGGGATCAGGCAATGGAGGCCCAGCGCATTCTGAACGATTCCGGATTGCTGCCGGAGCAGAATTGGATTCAGCCGGCCCACTTCGCCTTTACCGTCTCGGAAGGGATCGCCGTCACCTATGCCCATGCCTACGGCCGCTTCGGGGTGGAGGATTTTCTCTGCGGGTTCGGTTTTGCCGGTGTGGACGACCGGCTTCGACCGGCCCCTCTGGACCGGTCCCGGCTGGCCGCCCAATTCGCCCAGTCCACCGGAATTCCGCCGTCCCCCCCGGTTCCCTTCAGCGAAGCCCGGGTTGAGGCGCTGTCCCGAATGGACCCCGACCTTGCCCCGCCCCTGATTCCTCTCGGCGAAGTGGAATTGATCAACAACCATTCCCGAAACGGCCCCATGGTCAGCCGGTATTCGGTTTCCGAGGACGGGGTCATGGACATGAACCTGGCCGGGATGCTCTGCCTTCGGCGGCTGGTTACCGGTCTGGATGAAACCGGAAATCCCCTGACCGGGGATGAACTGGAACGACATCTACGGGTTCGATCGGGGATTGATGAAATAAAAGCCTGCGGGAATCTGGGCGGACGGCCGGCGGTGATCGTCCACGGCCGAAGCGATGCGATTCTGCCGCCCAACCATACCGCTCGGCCCTATTTCGCCGTCAATGCTTCGACCGAAGGAGACCGCAGCCGCCTTCGGTATTATGAAATCACGAACGCCCATCACATGGATGCCTTCAACGGACTGCCGGGGTTCAGCGCCCTTTTTGTGCCGCTTCACCGATACCTGATTCAGGCCCTGGACCTGATCCATGATCATCTCAAACACGGCACGTCGCTGCCGCCGAGTCAGGTGGTCCGAACCCGGCCACGCGGGGAGGATGCCGATGGAAATGCGGCGTTCATTACTCCCGAACATGTGCCGCCGATATCGAGAGAACCCGATTCCGGGGAACGAATCCGAATGGCCGATGAGGTCCTGTGGATTCCCGATTGATTGACCTGCCGGGATCATTCCAATCCGACAGCGGCCGAGCCCTTGGTTTGGTGTTGACGCAGAAGCGGTTTTGCGCCTATGAATTCAGCGATAGGATCGGTGGAGAGCGACCGGTTTCGTTCCTCATACATCCGATTTAATGAACCGGAACTGCTTTTGAAATTAAAAAAAAATGGTTGACCTGAAAGCCTATCTCGCCGTCCATAGAGAACGGATCAATGCAGCCTTGGATTCGGTATGGGTGGAAAATTCCCCATCCACCCGCCTGGTATCCGCGATGCGCTATTCCCTGAGCGCCGGCGGTAAGCGATTGCGTCCGATCCTGTGTCTGGCCGCCGCCGAGGCGGTCGGGGGGGCTTCGGAGGATGCGCTTCCCGCCGCCTGCGCCCTGGAGTTGATCCATACCTATTCCCTGATCCACGATGATCTGCCGGCCATGGACGACGACGACCTGCGACGGGGAAAACCCACCTGCCACAAGGCTTTTGACGAGGCCACCGCTATTCTGGCCGGGGACGGACTGCTGACCCTGGCATTCCAGGTCCTGGCCGGGCCGTCCTCCCGGGAAGCATTCAGGGCCGAGGCGCGGCTTCGGGTCATCGGAGAAATTGCCCGGGCCGCCGGATACCGGGGCATGATCGAGGGACAGATGCGGGATATGGACGGCGAAACCCGCGGACTCGGGCCGACAGATCTGGAGGCCATGCACCGGCTCAAGACCGGCGCCCTGATCCGAACCGCCGTCCGGGTGGGCGCCATTCTCGGCGGCGGGGCAGAGGACCGGATTCACCGGCTCGACCGGTACGGCGGCAACATCGGTCTGGCGTTTCAGGTGACCGACGATATCCTCAATGTGGAGGGGGACCCCTCGGTGATGGGCAAGGCCGCCGGCACCGACGCCGACCGGAACAAAAACACCTATCCGGCCCTTTTGGGGCTCGCGGAATCGAAAGCGTTTGCTGATCATTTAATTCAGGAAGCCCTGGGGGCCCTGGCAGGGTTCGATCAAAAATCCGATCCCCTGCGGGCCATCGCCCGGTACATTCTGGATCGCAGACGATGATTCGGCCCCGCCTCGGCATTTGTGTCGATGCGAATTCAGGAAAACAGGGCATGGATGGGATACTGATTGACAAACGGGTCTCTTGTTGATTAAGTGACCTCGGTTATCACCGATTCGTCAACAGAAAGGGGGGGCGCCATGTTGAGCGAAAAGGATAAACTGGATACCCTGACCCGTCTGGGAATCGATCTGAACCGCGTGCAGGATCTGGATATCCTGATGGAGCGGATTCTGACCGAAGCCCGGCGTTTTGTGAATGCCGACGCCGGTTCCATCTATATTCGTGAAGGGGATCGGCTGCAATTCGCGTATACCCAGAACGATACCCTTCAAAAGCGACTGGGAAGGGGCGAAAAGCTGATCTATTCGACCTTTTCCATTCCGGTGAATGAAACCAGCATCGCCGGTCATGTGGCCCTGACCGGTCATCCCATCAACATCCAAGACGTCTACCGCATCGAACCGACCCGACCGTACGGGTTCAGCGATCGGTTCGACCGGGCCTCCGACTACAAAACCGGCTCTATGCTCGCCATTCCCCTGACAAACATCAAACAGGATGTCATCGGAGTGCTTCAGGTCATCAATGCGACCGATGAAACCGATACGGTGATTGCTTTTTCAGAAGAGGATCAAAATATGATGCAGGTATTCGCCAGTATTGCTTCTGTGGCGTTGGAACGGGCCCAGATGACCCGGGCCATTCTGCTTCGAATGATACGAATGGCTGAAATGCGGGACCCCAAAGAGACCGGGGCCCACGTCAACCGGGTAGGGGCCTATGCGGTGGAGATTTACGACAAATGGGCCTACCGCCACAATATTCCTGTAAACGAGATCGAAAAAAGCCGGGACCTGCTGCGGATGTCCGCCATGCTTCACGACGTGGGCAAGGTGGGCATCTCCGATCTGATCCTGAAGAAGCCGGATCGCTTCAACCAGGATGAGTACCAGATCATGAAGCAGCACACCGTCCTGGGGGCGCAGCTCTTTCAGGACCTTCAGTCCGATTTCGACGAGGCCGCGGCCCAGGTGGCCCTCAATCATCATGAACGCTGGGACGGAGACGGATACCCGGGGCATGTCGATATTATCACCGGCCGGCCCATTCAGGGCCGAACCCGGCCCGACGGCATCCCCTTGGGAAAGAAGGGGAATGAAATTCCGCTGTTCGGCCGAATCGTCGCCCTGGTGGATGTCTACGACGCCTTGTCTTCGGCCCGGATCTACAAAGAGGCCTGGAACGAAGCCCGGGTGCTCGATACCCTGGAAAAGGAAGCCGGTGCTCAGTTCGACCCGGAACTGGTGGATATCTTTTTCTCCAGCCTGGACATGATGCGGGCGATTCAGGAGCGCTATACCGACACCGGCCCGCACTGATCTTCGCTTTTCCGGACCGTCCCGCCGGTTCGTTTGAATCAGGTGTTTTGCTGTTCGCTTCAGATGGGGAAACGGCTTTTCCGTTCCCACCGGCTGACCCCTTTTTTCCCTCCTGCGATGATCCGGGACATAATCGTTGACTTCCCTGTTCACAGGCGCTAACATTAAAAGCTTATGCAAAAGTTAGGAAAATTCCGTCTGTAAAAGGAAATCGACTTCTAATGATTCAGTTAATCAGAGGTTTTAAAGATATTCTGCCCGGCGAGGTAGAGCTGTGGCAGGAGATCGAACGGATCGCCCGGAATCTGCTGGAAGATTTCGGCTATACAGAGATCCGCATTCCGATCATGGAAAAGACCGAGCTGTTCGCCCGGTCCATCGGCGAGGATACCGATATTGTCGAAAAGGAGATGTACACCTTTCCCGATCGCAAGGGCGATCTGATCACCCTGCGGCCCGAGGCCACCGCCTCCATCGTGCGTTCCTACATTCAGCACAAGATGTATGCCGCCGACCCGGCTCGAAAGCTTTACGTCATCGGCCCCATGTTTCGCCGGGAGCGGCCCCAGAAGGGGCGCTATCGCCAGTTCTACCAGATCGACGCCGAAATCTTCGGGGTGGCCTCGGCCTATGCCGACGCCGAACTGATCTATCTTCTCACCGTATTGTCGGAACGGCTGGGGGTGACCGATGTGGCGGCCCACATCAATTCCCTGGGGTGTCCCGAATGCCGACCGGATTTCAAGGCCGCCCTGCTCGGCTTTATGGAGAACCGGCTGGAGACCCTCTGCGCCGACTGCAAGCGCCGGAGCGGGCGAAACCCCCTGCGGGCCCTCGACTGTAAGGTGGACACCTGCCGGGCGGCCATGACCGACGCGCCCTCCATTCTGGATCATCTCTGCCCCGACTGCCGGGACCATTTCGATACCGTCCAGCGGGCTTTGACGGAACTGGGGGTCGATTTTGTGGTGGACAGCCGCCTGGTGCGGGGGCTCGATTATTATTCCCGGACCACCTTTGAAATTCTGACCGGCTCTTTGGGGGCCCAGAGCGCGGTGGCCGGCGGCGGCCGCTACGACGCGCTGGTGGAGCTGCTGGGCGGGCCCTCCATTCCGGCTACCGGATTCGCCATCGGATTTGACCGACTGGCCGAGATCGCCGGGCTGAAACCCGAAGAATTCCGGAAAACCCCGGATGTCTTCATTGCGGCATTGGGTCCGGAGTGTCAGGCCCGGGCTTTTCAATGGAGTTGCGCCCTGGGGGTCCAGGGCATTACGGCGGATATGGATATGGAGGATCGCAGCCTCAAGAGCCAGATGAAACGGGCCGGCCGGATGGGCGCCGATTATGTCCTCATCTTCGGCGAAAACGAGCTGAAAGACGGCGCCGCCGTGCTTCGGAATATGGACACCCGAGAGCAGAAGCCGATTCCCCTCGACAACGTCGTTCAAGAGATCAAGACAGCGGTTCAGTCCAGAAAGTCATGTTGAAAGGAGTTTACAGCAGTGCCGGATAAATTGGGAGATATGCGTCGGACGCACCATTGTCGTCAGTTGAACGCAAGCGATATCGGCAAGGAAGTGGTGCTGATGGGATGGGTGCAGCGCCGGCGGGACCACGGCGGCGTCATTTTCGTGGATCTGCGGGACCGGGAAGGCATCACCCAGGTGGTCTTCAACCCCGAGGTGGACCGGGCCATGCACGAGAAGGCCCATGCCATTCGAAACGAATACGTCATCGGCATTCGCGGGGAGGTGGAAGCACGGCCCGAGGGCATGGTCAACCCGTCCCTCGAGACCGGCGAAATCGAGGTGCTGTGCCGTGAACTCAGGATTTTCAATGCCGCCGAAACCCCGCCCTTCCTGATCGAGGACCGGGTGGAGGTGTCCGAAAACATCCGGCTCACCTATCGTCACCTGGACCTTCGCCGACCCGGTCTTCAGCGGAACATCATCACCCGGCACCGGACCGGGGCCGCCGTGCGGAATTTTTTGAACAGCCAGGGCTTTCTGGATATTGAAACCCCGGTCCTGACCAAGGCCACCCCCGAGGGGGCCCGGGACTATCTGGTGCCCAGCCGGGTCAATCCGGGAATGTTTTATGCCCTGCCCCAGTCCCCCCAGCTGTTTAAGCAGCTGTTCATGATCGCCGGTCTGGATCGGTATTACCAGATCGTCCGGTGTTTCCGGGATGAAGACCTGCGGGCCGACCGCCAGCCTGAGTTTACCCAGATCGATATGGAGATGGCCTTTGTGGGCGAAGAGGATCTCATGGCCATATCCGAAGGGATGATGCGGGCCATCTTCAAAGAGGTGCTCGACCTCGACCTGAAGACCCCTTTTCAACGTCTGACCTATGACGAGGCCGTGGACCGCTACGGACTGGATAAACCCGACATCCGGTTCGGACTGGAACTGCGGGATTTGTCCGACATCGTGGCCGAGTCCGATTTTAAGGTCTTTTCCAGCGTGGTCCAAAAGGGCGGGGTGGTCAAGGCGATCAACGCCAAGGGCTGCATCGGTTTCTCCCGCAAGGATCTGGATGATTTCACCGATTTCGTCTCGGTCTACCGGGCCAAAGGCATGGCCTGGATCAAGATCAAAGAGGATGCCTGGCAGTCGCCCATCGCCAAGTTTTTTTCCGATGCCGAAAAAGAGGCCATGATCGAACGTCTGGACATCGAACCCGGCGACCTGATCCTGTTCGGCGCCGACATGTCCAAAATCGTCCATGAAAGCCTGGGGCACCTGAGAAACCATCTGGCCCGAAAGCTCGGTCTCATTCAGGACGATACCTTCGGCTTTACCTGGGTGACCCATTTTCCGATGCTGGAATATGACGAGACCGAAAAGCGCTACCAGGCCCTGCATCATCCCTTTACCGCTCCCCTTGAGGAGGATTACGACAAGCTGGAGAGCGATCCTCTGACGGTCAAATCCCGGGCCTACGATCTGGTGCTCAACGGGTTCGAACTCGGCGGCGGGTCCATCCGCGTCCACCGCACCGATGTGCAGCGAAAGATCTTTTCAGCCCTCGGGATGGCGCCGGAGGAGTACGAAGACAAGTTCGGGTTTCTTCTCTCCGCCCTCGACTCCGGGGCCCCGCCCCACGGCGGCATCGCTTTCGGATTCGACCGTCTGGTGATGCTCCTTTGCGGGGAAACCTCCATTCGGGATGTGATCCCATTTCCCAAAACCCAGCGGGCGGCCTGCCTCATGACCAACGCCCCGTCCGAAGCCAAAAAGGCCCAGCTCAATGAATTGGGGATCAAGCTTCGAAAGACCAAGATTGAAAATTGACCCGACAATCCGGCCGAAATGATTCGGCCGGATTGTCTGATATCTTCCGCCGGGTGTTGAAGATCCGGACCGATTGCGATGGCATATGATATTTACAGAGACGACCCGAAATCCATCCTCCCTTGACCTCATCCGTCAACTCTCCTCCGCCCGGGGCGCCCCCGGCTTCGAAGATGAGGTGCTGGACGCGGTCAGGCAATTCATCGATTCGCAGACCGTTCGCACGGAATCGGACAGCCTGCAAAATTTTTACCTGTATCGGAACCAGAACAGCGGCGACCGTCCGGTAATCATGCTGGACGGCCATTCCGACGAGGTCGGCTTCATGATCCAGTCGGTCACCCGGGAAGGGATGCTCAAGATCATGCCCCTGGGCGGTTGGGCCCCCCAGACCGTTCTGGCCCAGAAGGTGGCGGTCCGGTCCGCGTCCGGCAAATGGATTCCCGGTTTGGTGGCCGCCAAACCGCCCCATTTCATGAAAGAATCCGAAAAATCATCGGCGGTGAATATCGAGGATATGGTCATCGATGTCGGCGCCGTTTCCGCGGAAGAGATCACGGACGTGTTCGGGATCGAACCGGGCGCCCCGGTGGTGCCCCATGCCGATTTCGAATTCAATTCCGAGACCGGGGTGATGCTGGGCAAAGCCTTCGACAACCGGTTGGGATGCGCAGCCGTAGTGGAAACCTTGACCCGGCTGTCGAATGCGGAACTGGCGGTGGACGTGGTCGGCGTCTTCTCCAGCCAGGAGGAAGCCGGTCTCCGAGGTGCCAAAGTGGCGGCCCGGACGTGTTCGGGATCGAACCGGGCGCCCCGGTGGTGCCCCATGCCGATTTCGAATTCAATTCCGAGACCGGGGTGATGCTGGGCAAAGCCTTCGACAACCGGTTGGGATGCGCAGCCGTAGTGGAAACCTTGACCCGGCTGTCGAATGCGGAACTGGCGGTGGACGTGGTCGGCGTCTTCTCCAGCCAGGAGGAAGCCGGTCTCCGAGGTGCCAAAGTGGCGGCCCGGAAGGTGCAGCCCCAAGCGGCCATTGTCTTCGAAGGCGCACCGGCCGATGATTTCCACGGGAATCCCGAGGCCCGCCAGGGGGTCCTGAAAAAAGGTCCCCAGATCCGGCACGCCGACCGAAGCATGATCGCCAATCCCCGGTTTACCCGTTTCGCCCGACAAACGGCCCAGATGAACCAAATCCCTTTTCAGGATGCGGTCCGCGCCTCCGGAGGCACCGACGGCGGCTCGATTCATCTGTCCGGCGCCGGCATTCCGACCATCGTGATCAGCGTGCCGGTCCGGTATATCCATTCTCCTTACGGATTTGCCGCACTGGCCGATTTCGAACACGCGGTGGACTGGTGCGAGGCCATCCTGAAGCGGATCAAGCCGGAAGATATCACCTCGTTTTGAGGGGCCGAACCGATTTCTGAAAAATGCCGATCCATAAAAATTTTTGCTTGACTTTGAATCCGCTTTCGACTAAATAATCAGCCTTCTTGAGTTGATCCCCAGTAGCTCAGTCGGTAGAGCAGGTGGCTGTTAACCACCGTGTCCGTGGTTCGAGTCCGCGCTGGGGAGCCAAAAATCCACCCGCTGAATCAGCGGTTTTTATGTAATGCAAAACCCCGTGGAACCGATCTTATGATCGGCTCCACGGGGTTTTGCCGTTTATG
The DNA here is from genome assembly GCA_964573705.1 of uncultured Desulfobacterales bacterium. Classification (GTDB taxonomy): domain Bacteria; phylum Desulfobacterota; class Desulfobacteria; order Desulfobacterales; family Desulfococcaceae; genus JAABSQ01. Next base: position 6,196 of record CAZNLT010000067.1, on the reverse strand, counting down.
CCCGGTCTTCGCCGAGTTACGCCGCCGGGCATATCCTTCCCGATTCCCCGTTTCGATGTTTTCCGTTCAGTGTCGTGATCCAGAGTGCGCACCCTCGTTTTTTTGACAAACGTCTGTTCCGTATTTAAAAGGGTGATCCGCCATAACAGGCATTTCACTCGAAAGAACCGATTGCCAATCGAACTTCCTTTGATGTATCGTGTTCTTTTTAGCTCTGGGTTTGCCTTGGTTTGTCCGACGAAAAATGAAATTTCGGAAATCAGAAAACGAGAAGCATAATGGCACGGCTCGAAGATATAAAACGAGGAGCAACCGTAAAAGGCATTCTGCCTGACGGTTTCATCACCGTAGTTGATGTGTCGTGGATCGGCTCAGTTGCCATAGAACTTACCTATAAGGACAGCAAAGGAAAGCTGGCAAACGAACTGATCTATCGGGATCGCGAGGTCGATCTCGAAATTTTGGAATCGGGTAAACCGTGGAGCTTCGACGGCGATCCGGATCTGTTTCGTCTCGTTTCCGAAGCGCACCGCATCCGCCTTGCATATCTATTCGATCCCCTTCTTGCCGTGCATATATCGCTTGTCGATCCATTGCCGCATCAGATTGCCGCCGTATACGAGTCGATGTTACCCCGCCAACCGCTTCGTTTTTTACTTGCCGACGACCCCGGCGCCGGCAAGACCATCATGACGGGATTGCTGATCAAAGAATTGATCGCGCGTGGCGACCTGAATCGATGTTTGATTGTTTGCCCGGGCAATCTGGTCGAACAGTGGCAGGACGAACTGTATCGACGATTTCATCTGCCCTTCGAAATAATGACGAACGACAAGTATGAATCGGCACGAACCGGGAACTGGTTCCAAGAAAACCCCCTTTCCATTTGTCGCTTGGATAAACTAAGCCGCAATGAGGATGTGCAAGAAAAGCTGAAAACAACGGATTGGGATGTCGTGGTCTGTGACGAAGCACATAAAATGAGCGCCACGTTCTGGGGAGGCGAAATTCGTCGAACAAAACGTTACAAATTGGGCCAGCTGCTTTCCACTTTGACAAGACATTTCCTGCTTTTAACGGCCACCCCCCACAACGGTAAAGAAGAAGATTTTCAGCTGTTCATGGCCTTGATTGATGGGGACCGGTTTGAAGGCAAATTCCGAGACGGTGTTCATTCAGTAAATGCACAGGACCTGATGCGCCGCATGATTAAGGAGGACCTGCTGAAGTTTGACGGCCGCCCGCTTTTCCCTGAACGGAAGGCGTACACAGTCGAGTATGAGCTTTCCGATGGAGAGGCGGATCTGTATCAACGTGTCACGGAGTACGTTCGGGAAGAATTCAACCGAGCCGAACAGCTGGCCAATGATGGGCGAAGGGGCACCGTCGGCTTTGCCCTAACCGTCCTCCAGCGTCGACTTGCTTCGTCTCCCGAGGCGATCTATCAATCACTCCGACGACGTAAAGAGCGCCTTGAGAAAAGGTGCCGTGAAGAAGAATTGCTCAAGCGAGGAGCGGAGGTCCGAATCGATTGGCAAAAAGAGGTGCCGGCGTTTTCGGAAGATGATCTTGAAGATCTCGAGGATGCACCGGATCAGGAGGTCGAGGACACCGAGGAGCGGGTTGTCGATTTGGCATCGGCGGCCCAGACCATCAGCGAGCTGAAAGCTGAAATTGCGATACTGAAAAATCTGGCGCAAGTTGCGCTGCGTGTCCGTCAATCTCATGCGGATCGAAAATGGGATGAGTTATCCCGGCTCCTTCAGAATCAGACGGAAATGTTTGATGCTCATGGTCACCGCCGGAAACTGATTATTTTTACCGAACACCGCGACACCCTGAATTACCTTCAAGAGCGCATCGGTTCACTGATCGGAAGACCGGAAGCCGTTGTTACCATCCATGGCGGCATGGGGCGTGAAGAACGCAAAAAAGCGGAAACATTGTTTACCCAAGACAAGAGTACGGAAGTGCTTTTGGCCACGGACGCAGCGGGCGAGGGGATTAACCTCCAGAGGGCACACCTGATGGTCAATTACGATCTGCCCTGGAACCCCAATCGCCTTGAACAGCGGTTTGGGCGCATTCACAGAATCGGTCAGACCGAAGTTTGCCATTGCTGGAACCTCGTGGCATCCAAAACAAGGGAGGGGGACGTCTATCGCCGGTTATTGGAAAAACTGGACGAGGAACGAAAGGCCCTCGGCGGAAAAGTCTTCGATATATTAGGAAAACTAACCTTTGACGACTTGCCTCTGCGAAAACTGTTGACGGAGGCCATCCGGTATGGCGACCGGCCTGAGGTTCGCGCCCGTCTCAACGAGGTCGTTGAAATCGCATTGGAGCGTGACAAACTCCGGGATCTAATTGAGGAGCATGCACTCGCCCATGATTCGATGGACGCTTCACGTGTTCAGGAGATTCGAGAAGATATGGAGCGTGCTGAAGCACGGCGGCTTCAGCCGCATTACGTGGCTTCCTTTTTTAATCAGGCGTTCAAGCGACTGGGCGGAACACTGCGGGAAAGAGAACCGAGACGTTACGAGGCGACCCATGTTCCCGCTGTTGTAAGAAACCGTGATCGCATCATTGGTATGCGTGATCCAGTGCTCACGCGGTATGAGCGTTTATCCTTCGAAAAGGATCTGATCAATGTTCCCGGCAAACCAATGGCGGAATTTATCTGCCCCGGTCACCCGCTGTTGGAAGCGTCGCTTGATCTGATTCTCGAAAGGCATCGTGATCTTCTTAAACAAGGCGCTATCCTGATTGATGAAAGTGATTTTGGGGATGAAATTCGTGCGCTTGTTTTTTTGGAGCACTCAATACAGGATGCCCGAATCGATAACTTTGGTAATCGTCGAATTGTCTCGCGCCAAATCCAGTTTGTTGAAGTGTCGGAAGCGGGACAGGTTCGCGGCGCCGGCTATGCACCATACCTGGATTACCGGCCTCCAACCGAGACCGAATCCGATCTGATTCAGGAAATGGAACAACCCCCATGGCTGCGAGACGAGATCGAGACACGGGCGCTCGGCTATGCCGTTGAAAACCTGGTACCGAATCACCTGTTAGAAGTAAAATCTCGCAAAGAGGAATGGGTCGATAAGACAATGGCTGCAGTCAAAGACCGCCTCACTGTCGAAATCAACCACTGGGACCATCGTGCTGAGCAGCTTAAGCAACAGGAACTCGCAGGTAGGGTCAATGCCAAGATCAATTCCGCTAAGGCGCGCCGGCGTGCCGACGATCTCACGATGCGGCTTGAAAAACGTGTGGAGGATTTACTACAAGAGCGCCGCATATCCCCGCTTCCTCCAAATGTCATAGCCGGCGCAATGATCGTCCCGATCGGATTACTGAATAAGCTGAATGGAACATCAATCGCGCCTTCTCTTTATGCAAAGGAGACCAAGCGCGTTGAAACGGTTGCAATGAATGCCGTTATGGCAGCTGAGCTAGAATTGGGATACACCCCTCGGGATGTATCTTCAGACAAGTGCGGATATGATATTGAGTCCCGTAACCATAACGGGGATGCACGGCTGCGCTTTATCGAGGTTAAAGGGCGTGTTCACGGTGCGGATAGTGTCACGATTACTAAAAATGAAATACTCACCGCACTGAACAAGCCCGAACAATTCATTTTGGCAGTCGTTGAAGTTGAAGGGGAAAAAGCGGCGAAAACCACGTATATCATGAACCCATTCAGCCGCGAACCCGATTTTGGCGTGACCAGCGTCACCTACAAGCTTTCCGACTTGCTTGTCAAAGGGGATTTGGCAAAATGAATTGGAATCCTCAAAAAATTGACGAAATTCTTGATCGCACAGAAGGTGAGAATTTAGAGTTCAAGGCCGCTCGAAGCCATTTCCACTTTGACGAACTGGTCAAATATTGCACTGCGCTTGCTAATGAAGGAGGCTGCTCGATCGTTCTTGGTGTCACAGACAAACGGCCACGCCAAGTTGTCGGGACTAGTTCTTTCAAGCAACCGGAACGAACCTGTCGCAAGGGTCTGGATCGGGAAACAAATAAAACGCTCCTTTTAAAGCATATCAAGAAAAACAACAAATCAGGAAGCCGTCTTCAGGAGCTCATGCAAGTGTTGCCTGCCTTGTCCAAGGGGCAAGTACAGCGTTTATTGAGAGATCTCAAAGACGAAGGTAAAATTGAAGTTAGAGGAACTACAAGGGCAGGTAAATGGCACATGCCAAAACCCGATTAATTGCGTCAAAAAGCAGATGTAAAGAAACGACACAATAGCATTAAGGCTATAACTATTTGATAAAACTATATTTAAAGTTAATTTTTTTTATTGCGTCAAGAGCCTTTTGACGCAATAAAAGATTGGGTGAGCAATCGTATTGTGTGCGACCAGCACGACCGGCGCAAGAACAGGCAACGGTCAAAGGAGGCAGATAAAACATGACTAAGCTGCTGTTTGACAACCTCGAAATCCGGCAATTCAGAGCATTCGACTACATTAAAATCGACCAGCTCGGTCATATTAATCTAATACTTGGAAAGAATAACGTGGGTAAATCCACCTTGCTCGAAGCGCTTTGGCTTTATGCGAACCTTGGCTCTCCGGACGTGATTCGGGACATTCTGGAAGGCCGGGACGAGCCAGGGCAAATCCGTCACGGCAACATGGCCGAGCCAACCGTCTGGAGCCTGTTCTACGGCCACCCGCTTTTGGAACGGATTTCCTCTTCGATCCAGATTGGGCGCATCGGTGCACCAGACAGCGCCTTGACACTTTCCATAACCTGGCTGCGTAAGGCCACTGAAAAAGAAAAGTCGAGCGATTCCTCCAACCCCTACATCTATAGCGGGGGTGAACCCTATGTGGAAATCGAACAGCCGAGTGCATCTGGAACAGACGGGGCCGTGCCGGCCCTTGTTGTCAAGTATGGCTCCATGCGGAGGTTGTTGCGACTCGATGATCCATATGATGATTTGTGTCGCCTTTGGAATCTTCAAACCCGTTCCAATCGCGATTTGATGACACCATGCATTCTGATCGGTCCTGGCGGGCTTGAAGATTTGGAATTGCAGGCCCTCTGGGAAAAGGTTGTACTGAGCGATTCCAAAAGGGATGTGATTGAGGCGATGCGGATTATTGCCCCGGAAACAGATGATTTTGCCCTGTTGCATCAGCAGACAGGGGCGGCATCAATTCGGCTGCGGGTTACAGATAAGGATGAGCCGGTTCCCCTTAAGATCATGGGAGACGGCATGAATCGGCTTTTCGGCATTGGTTTGGCGTTGGCCTGTGCAAAGGATGGCATTCTATTGGTCGATGAAGTCGAGAATGGTATCCATTGGTCAGCGCTCCCGGATGTGTGGAAGTTCATCGTAAAGGTTGCCAAACGCCTCAAAGTACAGGTCTTTGCCACGACCCACAGCAACGACTGTTTGCGTGCCTTTCAGGTGGGCACCAAGGATGACCCGGAAATGGAAGGTGTCGCCGTGCGGATCGAGCGTAAGAACGGTGAATTTGGTGCGGAAATCTTTGATGAGAGCCGCCTTGCTGTTATCGTGAAGGAGGCAATTGAAATCCGATGATGGTGAATCGACTCATTTTTGAAGGCTCGGATGATAAGCATGTTGTGATGAACCTTCTTTATAATCATTCGCATGCCGGAAACCGTTTGGGTGATGTTTTTGAATCCAAAGAGAAGAACGGGATCGACCATTTGATTGAGACCTTGAGTGAAGAACTCAAGGCTACGGATCTTGGCCGCCTCGGAGTCGTCTTGGATGCGGATACTCATCTGGCCCGGCAATGGGGCCGGGTTACGCGGGTGTTGGATGAACACGGCTGCCGAAATGTGCCGGCCGCGCCGGTCGTAAGCGGGACGATCGTTGAAACAAATACCGGTAAGAGAATTGGTATCTGGGTCATGCCCGACAATCAAAATACCGGTGCTATTGAAGATTTTGTAGGAAAATTGATTGCAGCAGAGGATAACCTCTGGCCAAAGGCTCAAGCCGATGTAATCGGGATCGCAGTTGAAGATCGACGTTTTAAAGAAACTTACCTTTCGAAGGCTCAGATTCACACATGGCTCGCATGGCAGGAGCAACCCGGGACGAAAATGGGTGAAACCTTCAGGAAAAGGTATCTTGATCCAGAACATCCCCATGCTCAATTGTTTGTGTCATGGATAAAACAACTCTTGGCAGATTG
>CAZNLT010000066.1:0-28201 GCA_964573705.1 uncultured Desulfobacterales bacterium | reverse complement strand
GCTGCCGGCAAGAGGACTGAAAGGCGCTTTGCATGGAACCTTGGCAACTCGCTTTTGAGGGCCATTATAACCGCTTCGCCTTTTTTCAGGAAGCTTCAGAAAACCTTGGCCTTCCAAGAGGTTCAGCAAGTCTCGGCACTCACGCGCCTTGAGACCGCCTCCGGGCCGCCTCCAATCCAGAAGCTCACAGACCGTGTGGGCCAATTCCCGCCGACTGATGCCGCCGCAGGTGTCGACGACTTCCTGAATCAGCGACAACTCATGGGAGGAAAAATCTCGTCCGCAAAACGTTTGTTGTTCTGTCGCAGATTGCATGCCATTCTCCTTTCGATATTTTCCATTAGCGGAAAAACGGCGCGTTGTCCGGTGAAAAATGATCGTTGCAACCGAATGCAGAATAAACTCTTTTCAGAAGGTCGGAGCAGGAAAAATGGCAACATAACAATATGGGACGGGGTTATCCCCCTGAATTAGGCTTTTCGTGGTCTATGAGAAAGAGCTAATTGACTTGAATCAATACATTTTATTGGTATCGCAAAAGAGCCACACCCGTCCGAATAAGCGTCTATGGCTCTGAGAAATTTCTGATAGCACTGGGCGGAAGAGATACGATCCTGTCGTGGCAGGGTATCAGACAAAAATCTGCGAAAATTGAGGCCATCTTCCGAGGCGAAACGCCGGAGTTCGCCCGGGAGGCATTCCCACTGTGGTGTTAATGGTGGAAGCTATCCTTTATCTCCTGGCCTTCGGTGTGCTCATTCCAGTCGCCGTGATGTTGACGCAAGTGGTTTGCGCAGTTTGGAAGCGAGATAGCGCTTTAACTGCCAAAAGCTCCCGCCCAAACATTGCCGTGCTGATACCGGCGCACGACGAGTCATCGGGGTTGTGCAAAACACTACTTGGAATTGAGAGCCAGTTGCTTGCTGGCGATCGGATGCTTGTGGTTGCGGACAATTGTACGGACGACACGGCCGTTGTTGCCCGCAAAGCGGGAGCGGAGGTGGTGGAGCGGTTTGACGTTCAGTTGCGCGGAAAAGGGTATGCGCTGGACTTCGGCATCCGGCATCTGTCGCGCAGACCGCCGGCGGTTGTTGTGATTGTAGACGCAGACTGCGAGGTCCTCCCCGATTCACTGGACCGGATTGCACGGATGAGCGCGGCGAACAATGCCCCTGTCCAGGCGCTTTATTTGATGAAAGTGCATCCCGGCTCAGGGCGGTTTGCAAAGATTGCGGAATTTGCATGGCTCGTGAAGAACCTCGTCCGGCCACTCGGATTTTTGCGGCTGGGGTTACCCTGCCAATTAATGGGTACCGGAATGGCATTTCCATGGGATTTGATTGCCCACGCACCGCTTGCTACCGGCCACATCGTCGAGGATATGCAGTTGGGCGTGGATTTTGCGCGCCAGGGCACTGCGCCGCAGTTCTGCCCTGATGCGGTCGTGGAGAGCTACTTTCCCGCCAACCGTGCGGGGACGGACAGTCAGCGCAAGCGCTGGGAACATGGCCATCTCGGAATGATCATCAAGGAAGTCCCACGGCTTTTTTTAAAGGGTATCCGTACCGGCAACCGCGATGTCCTCGCGCTTGCGCTGGATCTGTGCGTACCCCCGATTGCGCTGCTCGTCATGCTTCTTCTCGGAACTGTGTCCGTTTCCGGCCTGGCGGTGTTCGCTGGCGCATCTTACGGTCCACTGAGTCTCTCCGTAATTGTTCTCGTCATGCTGATACTTGCTGTGGGCCTTGCCTGGGTCCGATTCGGTCGGGCTGTCGTCCCGTTCTCGATCCTGCTGCTGGCAGGGGTCTATGCGTTCAGGAAGATACCGCTATATGCAGCCTTCCTGGTGCGACGGCAAGTAACCTGGATTCGGTCCAAGCGCGATGGCGAACATCCTGATTGATCTTTGTACAGAGCCTCAAAGCGTGAGAGGGTGGTCGGCGCGACCTGTACATTGGCTGCTCGGGTTGCCTTTTGATGCCATAACGCTGGATGAGGCAGTGGATCGCATTTCTCAAGCGGTGAGGAAGCGAACACCGCTTTTCCTCTCCACGCCGAACCTGAACTTCCTGATTGCAAGTCAGACCAATCCTGCTTTTCAGCATTCGGTCCTGGATAGCGACCTTTCGGTAGCCGACGGCATACCGATCGTCTGGATCGCTAGACTTCTCGGTGTACCCATTCCTGAGCGCGTCGCCGGTTCGGATATATTCCAGTCGCTGATGCGCGGCGATGTGGGGCCGATCAAAGTGTATTTGTTCGGCGGCGAAAATGGGGTGGCCAAAAAGGCGGCGAGTCGCATCCGATCCTTAAACGGACCGCTCAGCTGCGTCGGCTATTATTCGCCCGGTTTCGGATCCATCGAGCAAATGAGTTCGCCTGCTATCATCGCAGAGATTAATGCAAGCGGTGCAGATTTTGTCATAGTGGCGCTTGGAGCAGCCAAGGGTCAGGCCTGGATCGAAAAGAACCGTAACAATTTGAATGCCCCGGTGATCAGCCACCTGGGAGCGGTCATCAATTTCGCAGCCGGCACTGTCAACAGAGCCCCTGAATGGATGCGGAAATGGGGAACTGAATGGGTGTGGCGCATTAAGGAAGAGCCGAAACTGCTGAAACGTTATTTCTTTGATGGCTGTGCACTAATTGGATTGTTTTTGAGAAATATTCTCCCGGCAATCATACGCGGTCGCGCACAACTTTCGGAAGTTTCTCATGATCCAGCCTTTGCAATAAACCTATCTGAGAAAAAAATAATGGCGGTTTTCAAGGATGGCTGGCTTTTAGACAAAAAGTGCGCCTCGAAAGCGGAATTCATCGAATATATGAAAGATGCCGAGGAAATTGAAGTTTTTCTTGAAAAGAACGTACAGTTGAATACATCTGTTTTGGGGCTGATTTTCCTCATCCGGTGGGAAGCTTTGAGGGCTGGGATCGGATACAAGATGACCCTCGAAGATCCGAATGATCGACTATCTCGTGATATTTTATTGCATCGTGCGTCGGCGCTAATGGCCCCTTTGCCGAAAGCTTTAAGGCACTCAGTGGAATAATTTGCAAGGGGACGTTTTATTTCCCATAATCTTCGTCCTTTACGCTGCAAATTGCGAAATGCTGCCCTGGGTTGATGATAGAAATGAATGCAAAGCGTTGTCATCATCTCACGAAAAGTCAGGCACACCTTAAATTTTCGGTATTCAACGCATACAGACTTGCCATAAATTCTAATCACTTGGACCTACACCCCATTTTGTAACCTCTATGCTTCAACAACAAGTCTTCATAATCAACAGTGTGCTAATGATTTTGGATGCGTTGTGTATTATCGCATCCGGCTACTCCGCTTATTTTGCGGCCCATTTTCTATCCGATGGGCGGTGGTCGATGAGCAATGAAAGCTTTGTGTTATCTGTTTTATTTGTGATGTTTCTCAATAACTACATCATGGGTCAGTTTAGATTATACGAAGACAGGAGACCTTCTTCACCATGGGTTATATTGCGAGCAGTGTTTAAGGCGATCCTATGTGATTTTGCAGTTTTGTCAGCATTGATGTTTATCTTGAAGCAAACGACTTTTTCACGAAAGTTTTTGGTATTATTTGCTTTCTTTTCATTGATACTGATTATTATCGAACGTCTCTCAACTCAATTCTATATTAATCGGTTGTACAAACGGGCATTCAGCATCCGGAAAATTTTGTTGATCGGAGGCATAAACCGTTGTGAATTAGTTTCGAAAGCATTGGCCAATCAACTTAGCTGGGGGCATGAGATTATTGGGAGATTATCCCTTGACATCCAAGATACAGCAAATGGGGCTATTGGTTCCATTCAAGATCTTCCGGCCTTGTTGAGGAATGTGGAAATTGACGAAGTGGTGTTTGCCTTGAATGGCCACAGAGGAATCGACCTCGCCCCTTACATTCATATTTGTAAGGCAATGGGGGTGCCTGTCAGGATTTTACCTTCTTTGTGGGAGCCTTTGGATGGCATCACCATATCGGTAGAGAAGTGCCAAAACATCCCTTTTATCACCATTCCGGTGGATCAAATTAATGCAACCGGCCTCGTTTACAAGCGCATGTTGGATGTTATCGGCGGGGCAGTCGGTACTTTCATTTTTCTGATCATATTTCCGCTGGTGTATATTGCACTTAAATTGGATTCTTCAGGGCCGACCCTATTCACTCAAGTTCGGGTGGGGCAGCATGGGCGGCTCTTTAAACTATACAAGTTCAGGTCCATGTGCGATGGTGCTGAAAGCATGAAAGCCGAACTGGTCAGCGGGAATGAAATGGAAGGCTTCATGTTCAAAATGAACAATGATCCGCGCATCACCCCTGTCGGCCATTTTTTGCGGAAAACATCCATTGATGAAATTCCACAATTTTGGAATGTTCTAAAAGGTGAAATGAGCTTGGTGGGGACGCGGCCTCCGACGCCGGACGAGGTGAAAAGCTATCAAATGGAACATTTAAAACGAATCGCTTTAAAGCCCGGCATAACAGGGCTCTGGCAAATATCTGGAAGAAACCAAATCAAAGATTTTGAGGAGGTCGTCCGGCTTGACTGCAAATATATGGAAAACTGGCGCTTTTACCATGATATTAAGATAATATTAAAGACTGTTTGGGTCGTATTGCAGCGAAAGGGTGCCATTTAATCATTATAATCCCGCTTGAAGGCAAGGGGGGATTGGCATAACCTAAATTTAAAAAACAGGAGCTTAATATGAAATTAAGGCATTGGGTCTTCGCCGGTATTGTCGCAGGTTTTTCTTTTTTTTCTCAGGTTGCCGTTGCGGAAATGCGGTACTTGATCGGTCCTGGAGATTTGATTGAAATTTCGGTGTGGAGAGATGAGAGCTTAAGCCGGAAAGTGGTTGTGCCTCCCGATGGAATTATTTCATTTCCTTTGATCGGCGATATCGACACACAAGGAATGACGGTGGGCGATTTGAGGCATATTGTGACCGAAAAAATTAAGGAATATGTTCCGGATGCTTTTGTCACCGCCATGTTGCTGGAAATTAACAACCTAAACGCCTACGTCATCGGCAAGGTTAATAAGCCGGGCACCTACCCGATCCTTTTGGATACGAATGTGATGCAGATATTGGCGATGGCAGGGGGGTTGAATCCGTTCGCGTCTGAAAACAATATCCAAATATTGAGGCAGGTGAACAAAGTTACCGTCAAATATCCTTTTAATTATAAGGAGGTCCTGAAGGGGGAAAACCTGGAACAAAATATCATCCTTCAGCGGGGGGATGTGATTGTGGTGCCTTGACTCCTAACGGATCCCATGCAGGTATGGATATGCGTAACAAAAATAAGTTAATTCCTTTAAGCTTTTTTCTTTTGACGCTGATTTTTTTTAATCCACCCACCTCTCAAACCCAAGAAATACGATACACACCCTTTTTATCCTTGAGTGGAGAATTTAATGACAATGTTCTTTTTGAGAGAACGGGAAGTGTGGATGATTGGGTAGGAAGTGTTATTCCCGCTATCGGCATCGACTATAAAACCGAGCGATTCACTCTTAATTCTCTCGCAATGCTGAACTTTAAAGAATATTTATCAGAAACCTTTCTGGACAGAGAGGACCAGTACTACAATGTCTCCAGTAAATTCAGAATAACTGAAAGATTGAACTTTAAAGGTCGACTGTATTACTTGGATGACGTTACGCTAGAATCCCGGGTCCTGGACATTGAAGAGGTCGGCAGCGACACGAATCAAGAGATCGAGCCGGGAATTGAACAATTTCTGTCCGGACGGAAAAGATATTATGCTTTGGGATCATTCGATTTCGAATTGACGGAATTATCCGATATCGAGGCCGGTTACCGATTTTTGGAAACCGACTATGATTTTGAAGGAAATTCGGATTATCAAAATAACGAGATCGGGGTGTCGTTTTTTCGCAAGATGGAGGGGCAGAGAGACAGGATTGGTTTCGATATATCCTTTGATCAAAACAGTTCAGAAATCAGCAAAGCGAATAGTTACCTTTCTTCCTTAATATGGTATCATGAATTTTCAGATATCATGAGATTATATACCAAGGTCGGTCTTCGATATACAGAAAGAGAAGACAAAAACACGGGTGATACAGATGAAAATTTTAATACCATCGCGAATGTGAACCTGCGAAGAATCGGAGAAAAAGACAGAATCCTGGTTGGTTTCAAGCAAAACCTCAGAACAGCCTCATCGGGTCGGACGGTAAATGTCTCAAGGCTTTATTTCGAATCCAATTTTAAGCTGAGCCAACGTCTTGATTTTGATCTTGAAGGTGATTTTTATATTACCGAGGAGGAAGGGGATCAGGTCTCCAATGAAGACATTGTCTTTTTTGATGTTATCCCTTCCATGAAATTTTGGCTTTCTGAAAATCAATCCGTGACACTCGCCTATAATTTTACAGTGGAATACAACCGATCCATAGACGAAAACAAGGATATTATCAGGAATCGATTTTGGGTTTTATATGAAATCGGGTTTCCTAGAGAATGGTGACAATGCAAGAAGGTGGAGTATAGCTATATGGCCAACACAATTTTAGAATGGAAAGATATAAAAAGCTATTTGAGAAGAAGATGGAAGTCATTTCTATTGGTTTTTTCTTTAATTTTAATAACATCCATCGCTATCGCCTTTTTGCTGCCCCCGAGTTACCGTTCTGCGACAACCATTATTATTAAAGAGCAACAGATACCTGAAAATATAGTTCAGTCTACCATTACGACGTATGCTGAGGAGCGTCTCAATTCAATTAAAGAGCAGATTTTAAGTTATGATCGATTGACTGAAATTATTCATGAACTTAACCTTTATCCTGAGATTCAGAAGAAATTTGGGCTTGGTGAAGCCGCTAAAAAAATGAGAGACTCCATCTTTCTAGAACCCAAAAGTGCGAATTTTGTTAACCCATCCACCGGAAGATCCATCGCTGCCACGATCGCCTTTATTTTGTACTATGAAGGCGATGATCCTCGGACGGTACAAAAAGTTACTGACGTATTAGGAACATTATTTCTTGAAGAAGATACTAAGATAAGAGAAAAAATTGCCAATACGACTACTGGATTTCTCACCTCCGAACTGGAAAATTTAAAAAGACAAATACAGAAAAATGAAAAAAAGATTAGTGATTTCAAAAAAGCTCATTCTGGTGAATTGCCCGAACACGTCACTGTGAATTTGTCGAGTATCGGTAGGCTGGAAAGAGAATTGGAGCGGGTGAATTTAGAAATACGCACCCTCAAAGAGAGAAAGATAAACCTTGAGGGCCAAATTTCGAGTATCGATCCTTTGGTTCCCATCCAAATTGATGGAAAAGAAATGGCAAGAAATCCCTCTGAACAATTGAAGTACCTTCGTCTTAAACTTCTTAGCCTGCAATCAGTTCTATCGGAAAAGCATCCGGATATAAAAAAGCTAAACAGTGAAATTCGAATCTTGGAAAACCAAACGGACGTTTCTATCGATCAAAGCGATATCATAAAAAGGTTGAATGATCTTAGAATGGAACTTTCTGAAATAAAAGGAAATTATAGTGAAAAACATCCAAAAATTCAAAGCTTGAACAAAGAGATTGAAGAATTGGAAGCATCTTTGAGCGGTATAAGCTTGGAAAAGAAGATTCAAGAAGAAGCTCCTGATAATCCAACGTATATTAACCTAAAGACTCAAATTTCAACTTTGACAGCGAGAATCCTTGCTTTGGAAAAGGATAAAGAGGGTATCCAAGAAGAACTTGTAAAATATCGTAAACGGGTAGAAAGTGCCCCGATGATAGAAAAAGAATACAGTGAACTGACACGTGATTACGAGATAACTAAACAGAAATATAATGATCTGATGGCCAAATTGATGACCGCCAGACTTGCCCAAGGCATGGAAGAGGGGCAGCATGGTCAACGCTTTGAAATAAAAAGTCACGCGTATCTGCCGGGTAAACCGCACAAACCCAATCGGATTGCAATTATTTTACTCGGAATTGTTTTAGCAGTCGGTGCTGGAATCGGATTTTCAGCACTAAGGGAATTTTTTGATTCATCTATTAAAAATGAAAAAGAACTTACCGTATTGTCTAATATACCAGTGCTCACTACAATTCCAAGGGTGGAAACCGGTCATGAAATAGCGATGAAAATTTTACGGAAATTGGGTTGGTCGATAACCTGTTTCGGGATTATTTTAATAGGCGCTTTCATGATCGATTCCTTTATTTTGCCTTTGGATGAATTGTGGGATATAATACTTAAAAATGCAAAAGCAATGTGAATTAAAAGAGATGAGTAAACTAAAAAAGGCTTTGGAAAAGGCCCGTCTGAATGCTGATAATCTCTCCGATCAGCAGACTACAAAAGCAAGAAATGAAGTAAAGCCTGTAAAAGAAAGTCGAGTCTCATCAAGGCAAGAGGTGGCATTTCAATTTTCAGAAACGAAAACGCAATCGATATCCCACAAGCTTTTACGGAAAAATAAGATTTTTGCGCTTTTCTCCAAGAATAAAGTTAATGATCAAATCAAGACATTGCGGGTCCAGGTTCTTCGGAAGTTAGAAAAAAATGGAACCAACAGCCTCCTGGTTACGAGCGCCAATCCCGGAGAGGGCAAATCATTCACCAGCATCAATCTGGGAGTCAGCATCGCACAGGAATTGGACAGAACGGTTCTCATTGTTGACGCAGATTTAAAGAATCCGGCTAAAAAGCACTATGATTTTGCCAAAGATTTTTTCAATGTGGACGTCCATTTAGGGTTGGCGGATGTTCTCACTGGGAAGGCCGAATTAAATGAAGCGCTTATCAACCCGGGCATAGAAAAACTCACCATTTTGCCGGGAGGCACCTATCTCCACAATTCCGCTGAGCTGATCGGCTCCCCCAAAATGGAATATCTGGTTCAAGAGCTGAAAGAAAGGTATCAGGACAGGGTGGTGATTTTTGATACGCCGGCCATTCTGGCATGCGCTGATCCGGTGGCCCTATCCAAATTTGTGGAAAGTGTATTGTTTGTTGTGGAGGAGGAAAAAACTACCTCTGAAGATGTGAAGCAGGCCATGGCCCTGTTATCCGATGTTCAGATCATCGGGATGATTTTGAATAAATCAAAAAATAAATAACTTTATCTATGTATGAAGCCTTTTATGGGTTGAAAGAAAAGCCTTTTCAAATTCTTTCCGATCCCGCCTATCTTTTCATGAGCCAAGCTCATGAAAATGCATATACCCATCTCGAATTTGGAATCCTGGAAAACAAGGGGTTTGTTGTCATTACCGGTGAAATCGGTTCGGGTAAAACGACTCTGATCAACTATTTTCTGGGAAAAGTCGAAGACGATACCCAAACCGCCGTCATCAATAATACCCTCATTCGACCCGGCCAATTGATCAAACTGCTATGCCATGATTTCGAAATAGACATTCAGGGTATGGATGAAACCGAAGCGCTTTCCGCCTTCTACCATTTTCTGGTGGAACAGTACACGTTGGGGAAGCGGGTCATATTGATTATCGATGAGGCCCAAAATCTCAGTCATTCCTCCCTGGAGGAAATTCGAATGCTCTCCAATTTCGAAATGGACAAGCAGCATCTGTTTCAGGTTATTTTTGTCGGACAGCCGGAACTGAAATTTAAATTGCGGCATCGATCCCTTGCCCAACTCGCCCAGCGGGTGACGGTTCATTATCATATCAACCGCCTTGGACCGGAGGAGGTGGCGCAGTATATCGAATACCGGCTTCAGATCGCGGGGGGGCAAAGTGAGGGTCTTTTTTCAGAGGAAGCCGTGGACGCCATCGGTGACTATTCTCGAGGAATTCCCCGGTTGATAAATATCCTATGCGACACCGCCCTGGTGTATGGGTTTGCCGACGGCGTCCCCCAAATTGATCGTGAAATCATTGACACCGTCGTCCGGGAAAGGGAGGTCGGTGGCTTTCTGGATCTTGAAATGGATCAGGATGAAGATTCCGTTTCGGAGATTTATTCGCCAAATCAGGAACTCAATGGGGGGCAAAGAATTCTCCAACTTGAAAAGCGTGTCGATGGGTTGGAAAGAAAAATAGTGGCGCTGATGGGGGAAAGAGGTGAGCAGGGGCGCGTTATTCTGGAGTTGTTGAAAATCTTAAACGGGAATTTGCAAAACCGATCGAATATAATCGAGAAATTATTGGATTATCGGTTGGGTGAAGTTGAGGAAGGCAAAAAATCCAAAAATAAACCGAAAAAAATCATGCGCTTCCGGCTATAATTTCAGGGGTGGGAAAGCCGAAAGAGGAAATCCAGCACTTGTAATCACTTATTGTTCAAATCTTGTTTTCAAACTAAAAAAAACAGCCGGTTTCATGGGCTGGTTTTTTTTATGCCTTAAGGTTGCGTCGAATCGCCACCATGCAAATGAGCCCTGAAAAAAGTACAAATAAGGACGAGATTGACAACTGGTTTGGGCTCTCTTCATGAACGATGGTCTTTTCAACAAGCTCTGGGTCCGAATTTAGAAGTGAGGCTTTCTCGACCAGAGGCACCTTCGTAAAATTGACAGGAGCCGTGTTCGCAGCCAATTCCACTTTGGCTTTATTATCCGGATGGTTCTTTTCTGAAAAATTCGCAGGGTGAAATAAAACGGGTTTTTCTACCTGAAGGACGTTTTCCTTTTTATTTTTCAATGAATTTTTTAGTACGTATATCGGTTCCTTGGCTCCGGCGTTAATTGCTAAAAAATTAAGGAGTATGATTGATGCCAATAAGTGTTTCATAAGGGATCCCCTCGCAGAGTAATGGTTGCCGACCTTCTTCAGGCAACCCGGCTGTCTTTTCTACAAGAGACCCTTGGCTTTCCGTCCTCCCCTCACGAAGAGTTTGGCTTTACTGAAGTTTTCATTGATATATCCATAATTGCAAAAGGGATGCCTTTTTGAAAAAAAAACGTTAATTTTTCACTTAAGGTTATAAGTCGCTAATTTATTATTGGATACAAGCTTTTACATCAAAGCTGCAAAATTAAGTGACGCCCTATCCACCAAATTTTGGAGAAAAAAAGAATGATTCTCTTCAAAAAATGGTGAGAAATAAATGGTGAAGCCGATGATGACGGGTTGTTCCGTCTAATTGGATAAAGTGCTTCGAATCAGGTCCGCCTCCATTCGCCGCCGTTTTCGAATTCCCTCAAGGGTGTGGTCCTGTTGCATCTCCCCGATGCAGTCGGCGGCGGCCCGCCAGTCTTTACCACGGAAGGGCGTTTCCAGAACATTCAGCCCCCGGTTTCCGGCGCCTCGGTTATAGGAGAGCGACAGCATCACCGTCTGAACACACCCGGGCGTATCGGCCTCTGTCAACACCGGAAATCGTTTGCAAATGGCCTGCCAGTAAGGCTGGGCCGCGTACTGGAAAATGTCGTCGGCCTGGCGGCGACTGATGCGAATGGAGCGAAGCAGGGGATTGCCGGCCAACGCCTGCCGGGCCGATTTTCCCTTGAGGCCCAGCACGCTTTTCACCGCCGCATACGCTTCCACTGACAGCAGGGGTTGGTAGGCCGCTTGAATGAGGCTCGGGTGGGCATGCCCGAGGTCCACGCCCGGGTCCAACGTCACCCCGGATGCCCCGCCCGGCCAATAGGTTCTGCCGGCGTGGCCTTCCCGCTCATGGACCCATTTCAGATCTCCCCGGAATCCAGGTAATACATTTTCGATATGTATGGTTTCCGGTGGAATGACGTCGCCGATTTGCTTGAACTCTGCCAATTCTTTCCAGGTTTTCGGCCCCACGATTCCGTCTGCGATCAGTCCTATGGAACGCTGGAATTGTTTTACAGCCGATTCGGTGCCGGTGCCGAAGAGACCGTCCGTATCCAGATCGAATCCGGCCTTTTGAAGCATTCCTTGCAGTCGTTGAACATCCCCGCGAAGCTCGGGGGATTGGCTTTCGAATCCGTCCTTGAGTTGAAGCGTCGGGTGGGGCATGGGTGACCTCCTTCAGTGGGGAATTCATGCTGTAATTTTTATCGGGTAAACCTGTTCTTCTTCGACCAGATGGGAAACATATGCGAATACAGCCTGAAAATCTTCCTTTTCCAATTCAGGGTATTCATCGGCTAACTGCTCAAGCGTAATGCCACCTGCAAGCGCTTTTAAAATTTGTTCAACGGTGATCCTCAGGCCGCGAATGGTCGGTTTTCCGATCATGATCTCCGGGTTGACGGTAATCCGGGATAACAGTTGATCTGTTTCAGTCATCGTTGGCATGCACTTTCCTTTTTTTGTCTGCGGAATGGATCCCAGCCGGGTTTCCAATCCGGCTGGGATCCATCCATTATAGGATTTTCAAATGGCCTCGGCCGATAACCCGAGCGCCTTTCGCTTGGTTTCAATATGCCGTCGTATCAGCACCGCCGCTTTTTCCGGGTCAGGTTCGACGGCGAAGGCGGCGCCGACTGCGTCGTTGAGCCCTTCCGTGAGAAGCTTGACGATATTCATGCTGCCGGTGATGGCGGGCATGGGGCCGAGGACGGTGTAGACGCCGGAGGCCACAAAATAGACGCCGATGGAGATGGCCTTCTCCGAATACCATTCGGGGGCGGCCCCGGCGATGGGCAGGTCGGAGATGTCGACTCCGAGTGCGTCCGCCAGGGCCCCGGCCAGCATCAGGATGCGGACGTTGTCTACGCAGCTTCCCATGTGAAGGACCGGCGGAATGCCGAGAGATCCGCAGATTTCCTTGAGCCCCGGTCCGGCGTATTGGATGGCTTCGGAGACCTTGAAACCGGCTTTGGCATTGGCCACGGCGGCGCAGCCGGTGTCCACCACCAGGATGTCGTTTTCGATCAGCCGTTTGGTGAGGGTGACATGGCCGAAGTCGTGTTTGATTTTGGGATTGTTGCAGCTGACCATCCCGGCGGCAGCGCAGGCGGCCATGCACTGCATGCATTCCACACACCGTTCCGGGTGGACCACGACTTGCTTCATAACCAGTCTCCTTCGATTCGAGAATTCAGCCATGATCACCGTTCCGGTGGCCTTCCTCTCATTCAGGCTTGGCCGAAACGATGATCAAACTCGTGAATGGCCTTGATCGGGCGGGGATCGGCGCCGCTGGCGATAAGGAGTTTGTCAAACGGGATGGAATTCAGGAGGGTCTTGCCGTCGGGGTTCATCAGAACCCGTCGGCTTTCCACATCGATGTCGGCGGCCCTTTGCCCCAATACCGGCGTGATGTTCAGGTCATCGTAAAAGCGGTCGCTTCGAATGGGAAGATCAACCGGTGTGGAGGCGCCTTCCAGGACCCGGCTGATCATGGGGCGGCAGTAAGGCGGAAAGGTTTCGTCTCCGATCATGGTGACGGGGCCCGTCGGGTCCAGTTGACGAATGGCTTCCGCTGCCTGAATGCCGGCAATGCCGTTACCGATAATCACATATTTCATCTGACCCTCCCGGGATGTAAGGAACAGAAATGGAAATCGGATTATTTTTGGATTGATTTAAACTTTTTCAAAGAAAGGGTCGATAATCAAGGGCGATTCTTTCGTATTTTCAAAAATGTTCTATCATATGGGGTATCGAGGAGCAATATTCAAATCAACCCTTTGGATTGCGAAAGAGGTGCCCTATGCCGGAATTGCCTGATGTCGCCGTGTTTAAAAAGTATCTGGATTCCACCGCCCTTCACCAGAAAATCCAGCAGGTGGAGGTGAAAGAGAAAAAAGTTTTGGAGGGGGTCTCCGCCGAAAAGCTTCAAGACCGCCTGGAGGGCACATCATTTGAAAAATCGCGCCGGCACGGAAAATACCTTTTCATCGAAACCGCCGGGGGCGGCCATCTGGTGCTTCACTTCGGAATGACCGGATTCCTCAAGTATTTTGAGGATATGGAAAAAGAACCGGACCATGACCGGCTTCTCTTCGATTTTTCCAATGGATATCATCTCGCCTTCGACTGTCAGCGGATGTTCGGTCAGGTGGAGTGGGCCGATTCGATGGCGGACTTTATTGAAGAAAAAGGGCTGGGGCCGGATGCGCTTTCATCTGACCTCTCCTTTTCCGATTTCAGAGAACTTTTCTCCGAATCCGGCGCCATGATCAAATCGGCCCTGATGAACCAGCGCCTGATCGCCGGAATCGGGAATATCTACTCCGATGAAATTTTGTTTCAGGCGGGCATTCATCCCAAAGCCAAACCCAAGGAGTTGGATAAGGATCGTATTCGGAAGCTTTACGAGACAATGCGGAAGGTGCTGGAGACCGCGATCGAGCATCGCGCCGACCCGGAAGCCATGCCGAACCATTTTATGCTTCCTCATCGAAAGAAAGGGGAGAAGTGCCCCGGGTGCGGCGGAGAGATCGAAAAAGAGAAGATTGCGGGCCGGACCGCCTATTTTTGTCCCAAATGTCAGAAATGACGGAGCATGCGGCAACGGATTCTCGATCCGTTTTCCAGGGAAAACACCTTTCGTCGCATGGCCGCGCTGTAAGCGCATCTTTGCGGGGGAAGGTCGGCGGAAACCTTTACATATCAGGCTGACGGGGATATAAAGGAGGGTGGCAATGATGAATTGATTTTATGAGGCATGGGTTATGGGCCTTTTCGATCGGGTCAGGAAAATCAAGAGCAAAGAATTTATGGAAGCGGTCTCCGCAGCCGCGGCCATGGTGGCGTATGCCGATGGATTGGCCACGCCGGAGGAGCTGGAGAAGCTGATCGAATACATTCGTCTGGACGAAGCCCTCAAGGTCTTCGATGCCGGCGAGGTGATCCAGACATTCGAGCGGTATGTGGAGAGTTTCGAATTCGATCTTCGAATCGGGCGGGAAAAGGCGATGAAAGCGGTTCGACGGCTGCCTCCCAGGACCGAGGAAGCCCGGCTGCTGATCCTTCTCAGCTGCGCCATCGGTCAGGCCGATCTGGAATTCGACAATAACGAGCGGCTGGTGATTCGGGATATCTGCCAGGCCCTCGGTTTTCATCCCAATGAATTTGATTTGAACCTGCGCACGCCCCGACCCTCCGATTTTCCCAGGGTCACCCGACCGGGGCCCCGAAAAGAAGATCTCCCCGATTGGATGCGGAATATTGCCAATTCACCCAAACCGCCGCCGATTCCTTCGGAACCGCCGCCGAAGAAAAAAAATGCGCCGGTCGTAAAGTCCGCCGACATTCCGGATTGGATGCGGGAACCGATTCAGCCTTCTGAAAAACCGAAAAAAGAAAAGACGGACCTTCCTGATTGGATGCGAAATCCGCCGGACCTGAAAAAGCGCGCCGGCAGCGGGTCTGAACCATCAAAGCCCCGTTCTCCTAAAGATCGAAAAACTGAAGACCCGGACGCGATGCCCGAATGGATGCGAAATCCCTCCAAGGCCTTTAGGCGGATGAAAAAGGAGGGGAATATTCCGGAGTGGATGCGGAAAAACCTCAAGAAGTAGGGTGTTCGATAAAACAAATCAGCGGGGGGGAGGATGACCCTTCCCGCCGTTGCTGTTTCTCGGGTCCGGCCTATTCCGTAGCAGAAAGGAGAGGGTAAATGGAGGGATTGGAGTGTACGTTTTTTTAGGAGAGTCGAAGACCCGGCGGTTGCGGTTGAAATGTCAGATAGAAAGGAAGCGGCAACTGGCGGTGCTTTTTTGGGGCGGTGTCATTCAAGAAGTTGGAAATGGTAATTCCCAGTAGACGGACCTTGCGGGGCCCGGCCTCGGTGTTTTCCAGGAGAAGACGGACATGGGCCATCATCCGTTGGGCATCCCGCACCGGTTCGGTGTCGGTGATGCTTCGGGTGATGCACTGGAAATCGGCATATTTCACTTTCAGGGTGACGGTCATCCCGTGAATATCGTTCTTTTGGATCAGGCCCTCCAGTCGTTCGGCGATATGGGTCAGAATCTCCAGCATTCGGTTTCGATCCGCCAGATCTTCATCAAACGTGGTCTCCTTGCCGAGCGATTTTTGGACCCGCTCCGGATTCACCGGACGTTCATCCTGTCCGTGGGCGATCGCATAAAAATAGTTTCCCGACTTTCCGAAATATCGGATCAGGTCTTCTTTTCGAAACGCTTTGAGATCTCTACCGGTTCGAATCCCCAGCTCCCGCATCTTTTTTTCAGTGGCCTGGCCGACGCCGTGGAATTTTCGAATGGGGAGCCGGTCAATAAAATCGTCCGCGCGGTCGGGGGGGATCACGGTGATGCCGTTGGGTTTGTTCTCGTCCGAAGCGACTTTGGCCAGGAACTTGTTAAAGGAAACCCCGGCCGAGGCGGTGAGTTCGGTCTTTTGAAAAATTTCTTTGCGGATCAGCTGAGCGATTCGGGTGGCGGACGGGATATCTTTCTTGTTGACCGTCACATCCAGAAAGGCTTCATCCAGAGAAAGCGGCTCTACCAGATCGGTGTAGGAATAGAAAATATCCCTGATCTGCTTGGATACATACCGGTATACCTCAAACCGGGGCTTTAAAAAAAAGGCCTGGGGGCACCGGTGATAGGCGCTTTTTCCCGCCATGGCCGAATGGATTCCGAATCTTCTGGCTTCATAGGAGCAGGCGGCCACCACCCCCCGCCGGTGGGGGTCGCCCCCCACGATCACCGGTTTGCCCCTCAATTCCGGATGATCCCGCTGCTCTACCGAGGCATAGAACGCATCCATGTCGATATGAATAATCTTGCGAAAGCGGAAATTCTTTTCTTCGGCATTCAAGGTGTTCCGATTTCAGGCGGGGGTGATCACCCTCAGTCTTGGTCTGAATGAATGATCGACTTGGCTTTTATCCCCTTTATCGGCATCTTTCGATTCAATCCCGCTGCCGGAATTGTGCCGGGTGAGGGTGATTAACCAGAAAAGAAGGGTTTGCTCCTCAAGCCGCCGAATGTGCTGTTCGGCTTTATTCAGACGCCATACGGCCGCCAACGCTACCCCGAAGGATACCGTGCAGATGGTGAGTTCGATAAAAATGGATGCGTGCATTACAAATCCCCCTTGCATGAAGGGCGTAGGTGGGTTATAATCAACTTGCCATTGCCCGCCTATCACCCGGGTTGTTGGTTTGGGGTCTGCTTTGGTGTTGCCGCACCAGGCAGGCCCATTTTTTTGCAACTATCTAAACCGGCTTGTTGATGTCTTGATGATTCCTTCATTCACCGGCTGTCGTCCATTTCCTTGTCCGGGAATGGTTCATTCCTGAGTTTTTTCATGGATTCCGGCTACTCCTGGTGTCTTTGATTGGTCGGTTCCCATCTTTCACCATCTTCTTGGGTTTCCTTGTTCAGCCCGAATAATTTGTCGATCCACGAGCGGCTTTTCTGCTCGGCTTTCCCGTTTTTAGACATCTTCTCCATCTTTGCTTCAAGTTCCGCCAAACGGTTTCGGAGTTCGGTAATTTCGGCTTTTTGATCCGAGATGGACTGTACCGCCTCCGTAATCGCCCCGGCGATGATTTTTTGGATGTCGGCGACGGGGTCTTTCCGTGGTGTCGGCATGGTGTCGTAGGTGTCAGGACGGGCTACGGCCTTTTGAAGCTCGATCGTCGGATGGTATTCGGTATATAGAATGTCCTTGATCTCCGACCGGCTCTTTCCCTTTTCGTAGAGGGCCTTGATATGCTCTACCATATCGACTGTGGAGGGGGGATATTTCGTCACCCCATCTACCACACGACCGGTAAAAAACTCGGGAAATCGCTGGGAGTACCTTCGAACCAGGTTGTCGCTGCCACCGACTTCGACGGCGATTTGCGGGATGCTCAAGTACTCTATATCGTCATACATGTGGCCCATCCTTTACATTGTAAGGCGTGTCTGACAAGTGGTCGACACCAGGGATGACAGAACTGAAATCATTGTTTATTTTTGCCTGTCTTTCGGGTGACACGTGACAGATGGTATTTACATACCTTACTGTCATATGACATTACCAAAAAGCAATGATAGTTTTCCCCTACCAATTTACGCGGTCAGAGGAATTGCTGAAAAATCATTTATTTCCGTGCACTTAGGAATTTTATTGTCGCCATCCAGTGATGGACGAGATCCCTAGAAGCAAAAAATATTTAAATTCAAACCTTTAAAAATGAGATGACTTTGAACGGTTCAAAAAGAACATTGCTTTTACCGCTTCTTGGGTGCCGATGGTTTTACTTCAAAAATTGTAGTTTGATGATCCAAGATCCTATTTATACGGATAAATCATACAAGTCAGAATGGGAGCGTGCATTTGGATGCCTTTAAAACTGATTATTCCAGGATTTCTTTGACCCGGCCCACCTCACCGGTTTCGAGACGAACCTTGATGCCGTGGGGGTGGGTCGGTGATTTGGTCAAGAGATTCTTTACCACACCGTGCGTCAATTTTCCGGATCGTTGGTCTTTTTTGAGAACGATGGCGACTTTCATTCCCGGACGGATATTCTTCCGTGTGGTACCCTCCATGATTTAGTTTTCTCCTTTAAAAAAATTAAAAATCCTAAAAATAATCCCGATGATGTCCGGCTCCGGACGAAGGCATCTTTCAGTTCTGGAAAGCTTCTGAAAGCCCTCACGAGATGATCTTGCCGGTATTCTTGTATGGCTTGGGCGCGTGGAATGCAAGGCCCAATCGGTCTCCAAACCAGTGCGCTTTCCTCTTTAACGGGTGCGTTCTAAACGTAAAACTTTTGCAAAATCCACTCCTTTCTTTTTTGCATTTCTTTGAATTGTATTTCGATTTCAGCGGGTTATTATCACCACAACGGAATCGAAAACCCCAAACCATTCATGAAAGGAGCCAAACAATGAAAAAACCTCAGATTCAATCCTTCCTTCTGATCGGGTGTTTGATTGCACTCACCTGCGCCGCCCTGGCCTATTCCAAACAGGACCCCTCCTTCATTCCCGACGGAATTGATCCGGTCTCCGCCCGTACCGGGCCGGTGACGCTGACCGGCGAACTGACTCAGGACAAAATCCTGGCCGGCGGAGACGGCGCCACCGCTTTGTCCCTCACCCTGACCGCCGAGCAGATGCCGGCGGCCGAAAACCAAGAAGTCCGGCCTGTGGATATGGTGATCGTCCTGGATCGAAGCGGGTCTATGGAAGGCGCCAAGCTGAACGACGCCAAGCGGGCGGTTCGGGACCTGCTGGGCCGGTTGTCCTCCGGAGACCGGTTTGCCCTGGTCAGCTATTCCAGCGGGGTTCAACGCCATTCCGCTCTGGTGCCGGTGACCGCCTCGGCCCGGGAGACCTTGATGCATCAGATCAACAGCGTCTATTCCGGCGGCGGCACGAATTTAGGGGCCGGGCTTCAACTCGGCATCCATACGCTCATGGAAGGGGGGCGAACCGGAAACCTGGGCCGGGTGATCCTGATTTCCGACGGATTGGCCAATGAAGGAATCACCGATACGGTTGCCTTGGGCAATATGGCCGGGGTTGCTCGAAAGCGGGAGTTCGGCATCTCCACTGTAGGCGTCGGCGAGGATTTCAACGAGGCACTGATGACCGCCATTGCCGATCGAGGGACCGGCAGCTACTATTATCTGTCCGATCCCGCCGCTTTTGCCGCTGTATTCGAAAAGGAATTTCTTTCCGCCCGGGCGACGGTCGCCTCGGGTTTGGAAATTCGGGTTCCTCTATCGGACGGGGTGCGCCTGACCCATGCCGCCGGGTATCCGATTCAGATTCAGGACGGCCACGCGGTTTTCTATCCCGGGGACCTTCGCTCGGGCGACTCCCGCAAGCTTTTTCTTACATTTCAGGTGCCCGCCCATGCCGACCGGACTTATGAAATTCGAGGGCTAACCGCTCGTTATCGCTATCAGAATGAACCCGCCGCCGTAACCTTGTCCACTCCTTTTCGAATCGCCTGCGTCCGGGACGAAAAGACCGCCTTGTCTTCCATTCGGCGGGAGATCTGGGAGAGAAAAGTAATCCAGAACGATTACAACCTCCTCAAGGAAGAGGTGGCTGCGGATATCCGGGCCGGAAAGCCGCAGGCGGCCGAAAAACGGATTCAGGAATACCGGACTCGGCAGGAAGCCGTCAATGTAAAGGTGCAGTCCCCGGCGGTGGCGGAAAACCTGAAACAAGAGGTGACGCGCCTGGAAGATCGGGTGAAGGACACCTTCGCCGGGGCCCCTTCCCGGGTAGCCGAAAAACAGAAGCGAAACGCCAAAGCCCTTCAGTACGAGGGATATCAGGGACGACGAGACAAATAGAGGAGGTGATCTCATGGGGTTGATGACACGACTGGTCCGCCTGATCAAGGCGGATGTCCACGGCGTGATGGATCAGATGGAAGACCGCGGCCTGCTGTTGAACCAGTATCTGCGGGATATGGAGGAGGCCCTGGCGCAAAAGGAGGAGGACCTGCGCCACCGAAAGGCGGTTTTGGAGCGAACCCGAGAAGAGCGGGAGGACTGCGCCGAAGCGGCGGCGAAACTGGAGTCGGATCTCGATTCGGCAATTGAAAAGGGCCGGGACGACATCGCCCGGTTTCTGATCAAAAAGCGGGGTCCGCTGGTCCGCCACCGGGACGCCCTCGACAAACACCTTCGGGAACTGGATCGAGAGATCGGCGAGGCCGAAGAATGTCTGGTGCGCCAACAGCAGCAATATGCGGAGTTTCGGTTGAAATCCAGGGAATATGCGCGCAGAACCGAGGAAAAAGAATGGGAAACCCGGTTTTCCACTTTGATGTCCGAAAAGGAATATGAAACGCCCGAGGAGGAAGAGATCGAACTGGAGCTGATGCGGCGCAAGGAAAAGCTTGCGGAAAGGAGGACCTCATGACAATGGCAGGCACTCCCTTGAGAACCACCCTGGTGTTCGGTCTGGGGTCCGCTCTGATGTTCATTCCGCTGCATCTGTTTCTCAGCACGATTTTGAGCGGACTGGTCTATCCCGCGCTGATCTTCCGGCTGGTTCTCTGGACCTATTTGGGGCTGTATGCGGTGCTTCTGGCCCGGTGGGGAAAGCAGAAAAACCTGGTTCGGGTGCTCTTTCCCCTGGCGTTTCTGCTGGCGGCCGCCTTCGCGGTGGGAACCCGGTCGGCCTTTCTGCTGACTTTCCTGGCGGTATTGAGCTGGATTCGGAGCGGAATCTGTTTCCCGGGCCCCACCTTGAAGACCATGGCCGCAGAGGTGCTGGTCTGCTTCGGCGGCGCCGGCCTGGTCTCTTATTTCAATCCCCAGTCCCTGAGCAGCTGGGCGGTGGGGATCTGGCTCTTTTTTCTGATCCAGGCCCTCTATTTTCTTTTTATGGAAGAGAAGGCAGAATCGAAATCCGAACGATCAGAAGCCGATCCTTTTGAAGCGGCTCGAAAAGGGGCTGAAAAGATTCTCTTCGAAGAAAGGTAAACGCTCACCGGTGAACCGGGCCTGCCAAAGGCCCGGTTTCGTCTTCCCTGGTATTTCCGGTTTCAATCACCCGCATCGCTTTCCATTTCCCGGCCCGGTACCGAAGCCCTGAAACCGCAAACAAGGACAGAATGAAGAGGGTCACGCATCCCCAGACATAATAAATCCCGGCATTCAGAAACACCACTCCGATCCAGACCGGCAGAACCATCATCAGAACAGACAGTCCGCCGATGGACCACATGATGAACCGGGTGTCCCCGGCCCCTTTGAGTACGCCGGTGAAGACCATGTAGTGGGCATCGAAGAGGATGTAAAAGGCGACGAACCGAAGCAGGATGATCCCCATTTCCAGAATTACGGGATTGGATCCGGCCTCGGGATCACCGGAAAGAAACAGCGACAGGGGCCATTCCGGAAGCAACA
Organism: uncultured Desulfobacterales bacterium; assembly: GCA_964573705.1. Taxonomy (GTDB): domain Bacteria; phylum Desulfobacterota; class Desulfobacteria; order Desulfobacterales; family Desulfococcaceae; genus JAABSQ01. The sequence continues at coordinate 6,448 of CAZNLT010000066.1, read as the reverse complement.
GAAAAATGAACGCCAGAAAAAAGATGTATCCGTAAAGAATATGGAATGTGCTACGGGCCACGGCTGCGGCTTCGTCCTCCCGATTTCGGCCCAGGGCCTGCCCCACCAGGGTGCTGGCGCCCAGCGAGAACCCCATCATCGGCATGAATGCCAGGGAATTGATGGAGAGCACGATATTGGTCACCGCCAGTTCGGCCTTTCCGATTCGGCCCACCATGAACACGAAAAAGGTAAAAGCGAACAGGTCCATGCAGAACTGGACGGCGCCCGGAATGCCGAAGGTCATCAGACGCCGGAAGAGGTCTTTTTCCCATCGCCGGTTTTGGAGAACGCCGAACCGGCGGTCGTTTTCGGGCCGGAAGATCAGAATTCCGAACAGCAGCGCCATCAGCACCCAGGCGGCCACCGTCGCCAGGCCGGCCCCGGCGATTCCCAAAGCGGGAAAGGGGCCGATGCCGTTGATCAGGGCATAGTCGAGGGGGATATTGAACAGCATCCCCAGGGTGAACACGGCCATTACCGGGCGGGTATGGCCCTGGCCCATGTAGAAGCAGGAGAGGGCGGTGCTCAGCACATTGAATCCGGCGCCCAGGCAGAGAATCTGAAAATAGAGCGCCTCCAGCCGCTGAACCTCCGGTTCATGGCCGGCGAGGCGGAACAGGGGCTCCGCCGCCAGAGATATCCCCGCCAATGCCATTCCGGCAAAAAGAGAAAAATAGATCCCCTGCCACAAGGCGGCGCCTACCCGGTGGTTCATGCCGGCCCCGAGGTATTGGGCGATGAATACCGTCACATAATTGGCGACCCCCAGAAAAAAGGCGATGAACAAAAGGGCGGTCAATCCTCCCGGGACGGCCGCCGCAATGGCTTCCAGGGAGTACCGGGCCAGGAATATCCGGTCGGTGAACTCCATGACCATGGTGGTCGCGGTACTGACCACCAACGGCAGGCTCACGCTCAGGATTTTTCCATACCGCCCCGCTTTCCGGGACTTGGCTGTGGGAATGGCGGTAAATTTACTGTCTGCGGGTTTTCGAAATTTCATTATCACCGGTCGCGAAATCCGACTTTTTCTTTCTCACTATTCCAAAACTTCTATGCATATCCATCAGGAAACAACTCCTTCCTTGTGATACTGCTTAAAGATTTCTTCTCCTTCAGCCCATCGCCCCTTTTTCGCCTTTACGAGATAGCCCGTTTTCAAATAAGGTATACTATCTTTCAGGTTGTATTGCCAAAAATTAATATTTTCACCTTATGGGAGGAGGCCAATCATGTATTCCAATCTATTTTCCACTTTCCAGATCCACGGTTTAACCCTAAAAAATCGGTTGACCATGGCGCCCCTCTTTCTCGGCTATGCAAACGGGGACGGCACCGTCGGCCCCATGCTGCTCGATCATTACCGGCTGATGGCAAAAAGCGGAGCGGCCATGGTGGTGGTAGAAAACGCCTCCATCGATTATGCGCAAGGAAGCGGCTCCCCCCGCACCATTCGGGCGGATACGGACGAAAATCTCGACGGATTGAAAGACCTGGCCGACGTCATCAAAAAAGAGGATGCACTGGCCTGCCTTCAGATCAACCATGCGGGCCGTTTTGCGACCGCGGCTTCGGATCCGGTGGCTCCATCCGCTGTGGAAACCTTCGGCCGCACCCCCAAGGCATTGGCGACCGATGAGATTCACCGAATTCAGGATCGCTTCGCCGAAGCCGCCCTTCGGGTGAAAGAAGCCGGCTTCGATCTGGTGGAACTCCACGGCGGCACCGGTTACCTTCTGTCCCAGTTCGTTTCCCCCCGCACCAATAAGCGGACCGACGAGTACGGCGGGCCCTTGGAGAACCGGATGAAGTTTCCGCTGGAGGTTCTTGAAAAAGTGAAGTCCGCGGTGGGGGATTTTCCGGTGGGATACCGCTTTCTGGCAGATGAATGGCTGCCGGACGGCCTCCACCTCGAAGAATCCAGACCCTTTGCCAAAGCGCTGGCGAAAAGCGGAATCGCCTATATTTCCATGATGGGCGGCACCTATGAATCTTTTTTTCTGCCGGAGATCGTTGCCAGATCCAATCAGGAAGGGTATATGATCGATTTGGCCGAAGCCGTCAAATCCGAAGTCGATGTGCCGGTGGTCGCCGCCGGCCGCATCGCCACAGGCGAAATCGCGGAAAAGGCGCTCACCGATGGGAAGACCGACCTCATCGGTCTGGCCCGGGTGCTCTGGGCCGATCCGGAATGGCCTTTCAAGGTGCGGGAAGGCCGGGAGGATGAGATCATCCACTGTGACCCCGAATGCGACGACGCCTGCATGCAGATGGTGATGAAAGGCAAACCGGCTTTTTGCGTCCGGTGGCCCGCCGAAAAGATGAAAACCTGGAAGGCCAAATTTGAATCACCAGGCGGATGAAAGATAACCTGGAATATTCCTTTCACATAAATGTTTGATGGACAAACCGATTATTTCACAATTTTTCGAGGTAGGCGCTATGAAAAAGCGGGCGGTAATCATTGCGAAGATGGCGGCGGCAATTCTGACAGCGGGTCTTCTGTGTTTCGGCTGCGGTTCCGAGAGCGGAATTGATGAGGGGTTGACCGGCGAAAACGGGTCCCCTCCGCCTCAGATCAGTTTTTCAAGCGGGGACGCTTGTCTGGCGCCGTTTCGGGCCGGGGGCGGATTGACCGTCAATATCAGCCATTCCGGAGAATGCCGGTATCGATTTGATCTGCTCGATTTTCATACCCAGGAACCCTTTGCCTTTCTGGCTCGGGGGAACGGTCCCTTCAACGGCGGCATCAACGTGAATGTTCCCGAAGGGGACTATGAACTGCGGGTGGATTCGGCCTGCACCTGGTCGGCCGTGATCATCGGTGATGTGGAGCAGTACGCCTGCCCCGATTCCGGGGAGGTCGGCGTGGACACCTGATTTTCCGGTCCCGGTTGAACCTCTCGGCCGATCCTGAATGCAGTATGGGTGACCGGACGGTGATGATGGATAACCTTTCTTTTCGCACCTTCCCTTTTTCTCCGTTGTACCGGTCGGGATCATGATTACCTTTTTCATGAACCCAATGGATGCAACGGAGGTTCCCATGTCTTTCAAAACCAAACGTCACCCGATCAACAAAAGAACCCGGCTTGAAGTCGGCATGATTCCCGTGCTCATCCTTACGGCATTTCTGGTAGGGATCACCGGTTGTCAAAAAACCGATTCAGCGATCCGGGCCGATGAAGAAGAAAGGAAAACAGCCATGTACGCTTATGCGGATACAGATGAAAAAACCGAGGCCACCATTCCCCCCATCGACGCCGAGGCCCCGGCGCATACGGAAACCGCCACCTTCGCCATGGGGTGATTCTGGGGACCCGACTCCCGGTTCGGGAGTCTCGAGGGTGTCGTCGGAACCCGGGTGGGTTACGCAGGCGGAAAAAAGGAAAACCCGACCTACCGCGACCTGGGGGATCATGCCGAAACCTTGCAGATCGACTATGATCCCGAAGTGATTTCCTATGAAGACCTGCTCCAGGTTTTCTGGAAGGGCCATGATCCGACCCGAGCTTCCTGGTCCCGGCAATACATGTCCGCCGTTTTTTACCACGATGAGAACCAGAAACGGCTGGCTCTGGAAACCAAGGCCCGAAGGGCCGAACAGACCGGCCGGAAGATTCATACGGAAATACTGCCTGCTGAAACCTTTTATCGGGCCGAGGATTACCACCAGAAATACCGCCTCCGCCAGGATCGAATCCTGATGCGGGAGTTCAACCGAATCTTCGCCACCGGTCGGGCGTTCACCGATTCCACGGCCGCGGCCCGAGTCAACGGCTACCTGGGCGGCCACCGGACCCGTAATCAATTGGAGTCGGAAATCGATCGGCTGGGGCTTTCCCCGGAAGGAGAAGACCGGCTTATGAAGCGGGTCGGCGATCAGCTCAGGCAATAGCGGGCCGCCATCAGGCCGCCCATCAGCAGGGTGGCGATGAACATCAGCTTCCAGTCGGATTTTCGAGGCCGGCGAAGGGGCGGATAAACAGCCAGACCGTAGGCGACGTAACAGAAGGCCACCATCGGAAGGGCCGGCAGAAAAATTCCGAGATAGTGTGCGGACAAGACCGCCAGGAGCAGGCCCGCTACCGCCACCGGCAGGTAAAAGGCCGGTCGGTTCTCACGGACCATTTCCGCCGCGCCTTTGCCCGCCAGGTTGTCGTTGATGCCGAACCGGACCGATGCGGCGCATAAAAAGGCGATGATGACCCAGTCGGCGAGTCCGAAGACCGGAAGCAGATGATCCAGACCCGGGGCCGCAATTTTGATGACGATGAAATCTCCGATGGGCGCCGGGCCTTTCATGCCGGACCGGTAGTAGGTGTCGAGGGATTCGGCGATCTTCTTGGTGGGGCCGCTCACCACGCTGAACAGGTCGGCCAGCGACATGACCAGGCACAATGGGAGCAGTTCGGCCGGCCGCCGCAGCGGGGTTACGATCCAGGCGCCGAGCAGATTTGCGAAAACCAGAAGGTTGGCGGTGGCGATCATGTAAACGACCGGGTGGGTCATCCCGGTCATTCGCACCCCGAAAAAAAGGCTCATCCCCAAAAATACTGAAATCAGAAGGCACCCGATGCGGCGTCCCGGATGATCCCGAAGGGCGGGTTCGGCATAGATCAGATGAACCACGGTGATCAGCGAGGCCAGGATCAGAAAGACCAGCAGGGAGACCGGGGCGATGATCCCAAGCAGGTCGCTCTCCACCGCCATCCGTTTTCCCGCTTCGAATACCGAAAAAGAGAAGAAAACCCACAGCCCGAAAGCGGCGGCGAAAGCGGTCAGCGGTCTTCGCATATGATTCTCCCGGAAACCTCGGTTTTTGGGGCGTATCATACATTTCCCAAAACTCGGAACAAACAAAAAGAGCCCGGAGAGTTCTCCGGGCTCGTCATTATTTTAAAAGCAATTCGGCATGATCACCGTTTCGGCCACCTCGAGAATATTTTCCCGGACCGGCAAGAACTCGCCTTCGCTCAAACAGCTTCCCGGTCCGGGAAAATATTCTCGGGGTGGCCTCAATCATTCAGCCTTGGCTGGAACGATGATCAAAGCCGCAATTTTTTTTGAGACGAATTGCGGCGGCACATCTCAAATCGGGGTAAGGGGTTTAGGTTTCGGGAAACTTGATGCTGATTTTCTTACCGCCGTCTTTGGTTTTCATTTTTATCATGAGATCGATGCTGCTGTCTCGAATGCCCAAGGCCAGCGGAATCTTCCCCTTATCCCCCTCGATGTGGGTGATTTCGCCGACAATTTCATGGACCTTGTTGCCGATGGTGGTGTTGGGGGCGGGCAGTTCCGATTTTCGGTACTGGGCGGTGACGGTGACCGAGCCGTCCTCGGATACCTTGAGGGATACCTTTTCGGCGTTTTCATTGACGCCGTGCAGTATGGCCAGGGCCATCCATTTCAAGGCCGCTTCTTCCAGGTCGGCTTCCTTGTTGATCTCGGACATCTCCTTCAGCGGATCCGTGGTGGCATAGCAGTCAGCGTGTTCCTGAACCTTCAGGTGTAAATTTCGTGTGTCTTTCATGGCCTTTTCCCCTTTCTTTGTTGGTGTCCAAGTTAACGGTACTTCCTTCCGATACGGTAGAGGTAATGTAAACACTTCTGTCGGCATATCAAGGAATGTTCCATTATCGGGTTGAAAAATCACCGGACCGGCTCTGGTTCGATTTCCTCGAACATTTTTCGGGGGGTGCCGCAGACCGGGCACTGATAGGGCGGCAGGTCGCCTTCATGGATGTAGCCGCAGATAATGCACCGCCATTTTTTCATGAGATTTTCCTTGGGCCCTTATTCCGGTGCTTTTTCAGCCTTTTTATCCACCGATTCATTGAAGCCTTGAGCATCAATCACGAATCGTTCATGGCTGCCCTTGGAGATGGTGTCGACGCCGTCGTCGACTTTAAAAGAAAAGGTGAGCTTGCGCCCCTCGACCTGGTCCAGGGTCCCTTTGACGGTGACGGTCAGCCCAGGCGGGGTGGGCGCCGTATGGTTCAGATTGAATCCGATGCCGACGGACTGCTCCTCGGGCCAGTCGAGGTGGGGATTGATCGCCTTGATGCAGGCGAATTCAACCAGCCCCACCATAAATCCCGAGGCCAGCACCTTGGGCATGACCTGTCCTTCGGGAATGTCCGGGAACAGGTGGGGAACGGTTCGGTCTTCGGGTACGGTATACTGAAAATCGATCAGCAGTCCGGGTTTCAGGGTTTCTTTCATCGGCTTCCTCCTTTCGGCTTCATCGGCTTCCATTCAATTGAAGAGGGGCGGGGATTGCACCGGCGGGGCTTTGGGGCCGTCGCCCGGGGGGGGGGCCCCCCCCCCCTTTTTTTTGGGTTGGGCCCCCCGCCGCCGGGGGGTTTTTTTACTCTGGGGGGGGGCGCCCCCAAATGCGGGC
>CAZNLT010000065.1:0-28286 GCA_964573705.1 uncultured Desulfobacterales bacterium | reverse complement strand
TCATGCGGGTGGTTACCCCGTGAAAACCGTACTCTCCGAACAGCTTTCGGGCGGCGCAAAGGATTTTCGCTTTCATCGATTCCGGATCCTGCCGGGCTTTTTCCAGCGCAGTGGGCATAGCGTATCCTTTTTACCATCATTCTATTCCATCATTTGATGGATAGGCTACAATAGAAAAAGATAGACTGTCAAGAGAATAAATATGGTTCATTTTAATTTCTGAACCGCAGATAATCCGGATGATAAGGATGACGCAGATGGGGGTTTAAGCGGCGGCACAATACTCTGGAATCCATTTTGCTTGCTCCGAGTCTCAATTCGATATACAATCTAACCGCCAATTGAAAGGAGACGCATGAAATTTTTAAGTGTTCGAGACCTTAAAACGAAATCGTCGCAGATCTGGAAAGAACTTCCCGACCAGAAAGAAATGGTAATCACCAGCAACGGCAGGCCCATTGCCATTCTTTCCGCGATAAACGGGGATACTTTGGAACAGGTACTATCCGCGTTCCGCCAGGCCCGGGCAATGCAGGCGGTGAATTCCATTCAGTACGAGTCCATCCGGAAAGGAACGGACAGCATTACCATGGAGGAGATCGAGAACGAAATCAAGGCGGTTCGTCTATTCGAGTCATTTCATCCTTTCAGGAAAAAACAAAATGAAAATAACATCTAAAGGCCAAATACCCCTGCCACCTGAAGTGATTGAAAAATTAGGTTTTTTACCCGACACGGAAATTGAATATGTAATTGAGGGAGAGATATTATTGCTGAGAAAAAGCAGGCAAATCCCTACAGGCAAACAACTGATTGCAAGTCTCAGAGGGACGGCCAATTCAGGCTTATCCACGGATGAGATAATGAAGTTGACCCGAGGTGATTGAATGGAGGTGATGATTGACAGCAATGTCATTCTCGACATTGTTACCGAAGATCCAAATTGGTTTAACTGGTCCTCCGAGACCTTGGCTTTTTATGCAGACACACATACCTTGATTATCAATCCGATTATCTATTCAGAGGTGTCCATCGGCTACCAAAAAATGGAAGATGTCGATAACGTTTTACCGCCGCCGTACTTCCGCCGAATGCCGATTCCTTGGGAAGCCGCCTTTCATGCCGGGAAGTCGTTTTTGCAATATCGAAAATAGTTTATAAACAACCAGGATCAAGGTGGTTATCGGCCTCTGATATCTTGACATCAAGCTATACCCACCTTACCTTCATGCTATGGAAACCGGATCACGCATACGCCTGATTCTCTGGAAAGCGGCCAAAGCCGTTGAGAAGGTGGATCGCGCCAGCATCGCGGAAACGGAGCTGGGGTTAACCGATTTCGCCATTCTGGAAGCGTTGCTTCACAAAGGGCCCCTGACCATCAACGCCATCGGAGAGAAGGTGTTGCTCACCAGCGGGTCGATGACCGCGGCCATCAATCGCCTGAAAAAGAAAGGATGGGTCCGGCGGGTGCAGGACCCTGCGGACGGGCGGTGCGTTCATGTTCACCTGACGGAGGATGGAAGAAGGATCATCGAAAAAGCCTATGCTCTCCACCAGAAAAACCTGGAAAGGGTCGCCGAAGTGCTGAATCCCGACGAGCGGGACGAGCTGGTCCGGCTGCTGAAACAGATCGGCGTGCATGCCGACGGAATGGATTTGCATTAGCCGCGCCGCATGTTTCGACGGCATTCGCAGACATTTGGATTGCAAACCCACTTTTTATTCCTCCATGGAGGCCGACATGACCTACAAGGACATCGTGGAAAAACGACGCGCCATCAATTTTTTCGATTCGGACCGGTCGGTTCGAGACGAAGACTTGAAAGAGATGATCGAGATCGCCGCCAGGGCCCCTTCCAGCTTTAATTTGCAGCCCTGGAACCTGACAATCGTTCGAGATTCCGACGACAAGACTCGGCTTCGCAAACACGCCTGGGACCAGCCCAAGGTGACCGAAGCGCCGGTGGTGCTGGTCGTTCTGGCGGACAGATCCGGGTGGCACACCGGCCACCCTACGGTCGAAAAAAACTGGAAGGAGATGCTCGCCTCCGGAAAGATGACCCCGGACAAGCGGGAGTGGTTCACCAATGCCACCCGGTCCCTGTACACCTGGAGCCCGAATGCTGAAACGGCCTTTGCGGTCAAAAACACCGCCTTTTTTGCGATGGGGCTGATGTATGCCGCCACCAGCCTCGGTCTGGAAACCCATCCCATGGACGGCTTCGACCACGAGGGGGTCCGAAAGGAGTTCAAGATTCCGGAGCAGTATTGGATACCACTGCTTTTAGCGGTGGGTTATCTGCGGCCCGGGGTGGAGGTTTTACCTCCGAAGTGGCGGAAATCTTATGATGAAATCGTGGTGAGCTTCGAATGATGGCGAATTCAGACTTCGATGAAATATTGAACCGCCCGCGGATCATGAAAAAAAGGAACATCGTATGTCCCTGATCGCCAAACTCATTATGCTACGGCGAGACCTGAAGGCCAAGAAGCCGAACCGGTGCGAAAGGTGCGGCCTCTACTACAATGAAGACCAGAAGGAATGTCCCCACTGCAAAGGATTGCCCGATGAGGAAGTGGCAAGTCTTCAGGATCGTGAGCAGAAAACCGTCTTCGGCAATATCCGGCACCTGGTTCTGGTTTTTGTCGGGTTGGCGATCCTACTCGGGATCCTATCGATGTTGATATGAGGAAAGGACGGGGAAACGGGGTTGACATCCTTCACCCCGAGGGAACAGGACCAGGCGAAGGGTAGACGGGTCAGGGGGAATTATTCCCCCAGATAAGCCTTCTGCACCTCTTCGTTCTCCAGCAGGGCCGATGCATCATCCTCCAGCACGATCCGGCCGGTCTCCATCACATAGCCGATATCACTGGTGGTCAGGGCCATGTGCGCATTCTGCTCCACCAGAAAGATGGTCATCCCGTTCTTGTTGATCTCCTGAATGGTCTCGAAAATCTTTTCGATGATTTTGGGGGCCAGGCCCAAGGAGGGTTCGTCCAGCAAAAGGAGCTTGGGCTGCTGCATCAGGGCCCGGCCAATGGCGAGCATCTGCTGCTCTCCGCCGCTGAGGGTGCCGCCCTTCTGCCGGTACCGGTCTTTGAGCACCGGAAAGAGGCTGAACACCCATTCCATATCCTTTTGAATTCCTTCTTTGTCTTTTCGCAGATAGGCCCCCATCTCCAGGTTTTCCATCACCGACATTCGGGGAAAAATCTGGCGTCCTTCGGGGGACTGAGCGATTCCCAGGGCGGCGATCTTCTCCGGCGGAAGCTTTTCGATCTCCTGTCCTTCGAATAAGATGCGGCCTCTTCGGGCCGGTTCGACCCCGGAGATGGTCAGCAGGGTAGTGGTTTTACCGGCGCCGTTGGCCCCGATCAGACAGACGATAGAGCCCTGAGGCACGGTACAGGTGATCCCCTTCAGGGCATGGATGTTTTCATAGTAGGTATGGACATCCTCCAGGGTCAGGATGTTGTCTCCGTAATCCTGCTTCATTGCGGCTCCCTTTCGGCTTCATCGCGCTGGTGATGGAACTCTCTTTTTCTTCGGGAGGCCGGAATCAACCCCTCGGGCCGAATGATCATCATGGTGGTCATGATGGCGCCGAAGGCGAGCATTCGAAATCCCTCCAGCTCCCGAAAGACCTCCGGCACGGCGATCAGGATGAACCCGGCGATGATGATGCCCGGGATGCTGCCGATGCCGCCCAGCACCACGATGCAGAGCACGATGCAGGACTCCATGAAGAGGAAGAAATTGGGATTGACGTAGCTCAATTTGGCGGCGAAAAAGGCGCCGGCGATGGATGCGAACCCCGCGCCCATGGCGTAGGCCAGCAATTTGATCCAGGTGGTGGGCACCCCCGAGAGTTCGGCGGCCACCTCGTCTTCGCGGATGGCGATCCAGGCCCGTCCGATGCGGGACTTATCGAGACGGTTGACCCCGATGGTGGTGAAAATCGCGATTGCCAGAATAAAATAGAACAGGCCCGGCAAAGAGGTCAGGTAGTAGGTGACCATCTCCAGGCCGCCCTCCTGGAAGGCGGGATAGTAGAGCGGCGGCCGCTTCATCCCGAACAGCCCGTTGGGCCCGGCGGTCAAATCATCCCAGTTGTTGAGCACCAGGCGAATGATCTCTCCGAACCCGAGGGTGACGATGGCCAGGTAGTCGCCCCGCATTTTTAAAGTCGGGTATCCGATGATGCAGCCGCAGATCATTCCCATCACCACCCCGATGGGCAGGGCGGTCCAGAAGGAGAACCCGTAGGTCAGATTCAGCAGGGAATAGCTGTAGGCGCCCACCGCATAGAAGGCGATGTACCCCAGATCCAGAAGCCCGCAAAGCCCCACCACGATGTTCAGCCCCAGCCCCAGGCAGACATAGATGAGGCAGGTGATCCCCACATCGATCATGTAGTTGTCTGCGACCAGGGGAAAGAGGACCGCCGCCAGAAGCAGGGGGCCGAGGGTGAATATTTTCGGAACCTGATGCAGGCGGTCCCCGATCCGCTCGGTAATGCTCGGCTGATCATGATCGCGCGGCGGACGACGGCTGCGGATTACCTTGACGATCAGGTTCAGCACCAGCAGGGCCACCCCGACACCGAACACGAGAAACGCGCGCTCGGCCTGAAACTCGGCGCCGCCGGTGAATCCCAGCATGGGAAGGATGATAATGGCCAGAAAGATGGTGTAAATGACCAGTTTTTTGATCTCTTGCCCCAACATGCGCCCCCCTTATACCCTCAGATCCGCTTCGCTTTCACCCAACAGTCCGCTCGGCTTGAGATAAAGCACCAGAATGAGGACGGTAAAGGTGGTGACATCCTTCCATGCCGACGGCAAAAACGCGGCCCAGGCCACCTCGATGCCGCCGATGATCAACCCCCCGAGCACCGCCCCGGGGATCGACCCGATTCCCCCGAGAATCGCCGCGGCAAAGGCCTTGATCATGAAGATGAACCCCATGTCGAAGCGGACCGCGCCGTAGTACAGGCCCACCATCACCCCCGCGGCGGCCCCCAGGGCCGGGCCGATCATGAAGGTGATGCGGATGGTCTGGTCGATGTTGATGCCCAGCATTCGGGCGATGGTCCGGTTCTGGGCGGTGGCCCGCATGGCCTTGCCCAGCCGGGTGCGGTGGACGAAAAACTGGAGCGCCACCATGAGCAGGAAGGCGAGCAGGATAATGAAGACCTGGCTGTGGCTGATCTTGGCGCCGAGAAAATCGATGCTTGCCAATCCGAACACCTGGGGATACGCCCGGTCGGATACCCCCTGGCTCAGCATCATGCCGTTGGACAGAAAGATCGACATCCCCAGGGCGCTCAACAGGGCCGACAACCGGGAAGCATTGCGAAGCGGCCGGTAGGCCACATGCTCCACCGCCACCCCCAGCACCGCCACATAGGCCATGGCCAACCCGAAGACGATGAACAGGGTGAGCACGAAATGGGTTTCCACCCATCCGATCTGCTGCAGGGCGGTCAGCACGATCACCCCGATAAACGCCCCGGCGGTGAAAAGCTCGCCGTGGGCGAAATTGATCAGTTCGATAATCCCGTATACCATGGTGTAGCCCAATGCGATCAGGGCATAGATGCTGCCGAGAAACAATGCATTGACCATCTGCTGCAGAATAAACGCGCTGAGATCCATTTCCCTACCTGCCTGAGTAATCCGCTCCGAATCAACGGACGGGGTATGCCGCCATTCTTGAAAAAAGGGGCCGGAAAGGATTTCCGGCCCCGCCTGATTCACGAAAACTTAGAGGTCCTTTCCGGTGATCGGGTCCCAGTAAGGCACGAACTCATTGTCTTTGACGATCCAGATGATGTGGGCCAGTTCCCGGTCCCCCTTTTCATCGAACTTGATTTCACCGGAAACCCCGTCCCAGGTATTTCCGCGAATGGTCTTGGACAGGGTTTCGGCGTCGGTGCAGCCGCATTTTTCCGCGGCCTTGAGGGCCACCATGGCGGCGTCATAGGCGTAGTAGGCATAGGAGCCGATGCTGTCGACGTTCCATTTTTTCTTGTACAGCTCTTCAAAGGCCTTTCGTTCGGGGGTGTCCGGCGCCTTGGCGAAGGTCAGGTAAACCCCTTCGGCCGCATCCCCGGCCACCTCGAGGAACTTGGGATGGAAGACCGCATCTTCGGTCATAAAGGTGGCGTCCACATCGAGCTTTCGGGCCTGCTGGATCATTTTGGATCCCTCGGGCTGATAGACGGCCATGTAGATAACGTCGGGGCTGATCCGTTTGAGTTTGGTCAGGACCGCGGTGAAATCGCTGTCTCCGGGGGTGACGTGCTCATGGGCCAGGATTTTCAGGTTTCCGTTCTCTTCGGCGAATTTTTTGATGTTTTCGGTCAGCCCGGCGGTGTAGGTCTGCTTGTCGTCGATCAGGGCAATGGTTTTCACCCCCTGTTTTTTGGTCAGGAACTCTACCGTGGACCAGGCCTGCACGTCGTCACGGGGCGGCATCCGGAAGAAATGGTCGTATCCCTTGTGGGTCAGCCGCTCCGCTGTGGAACCCGGGGTAATCTGAACGACGCCGGCATCCATGAGCGGGATCTGGGCCGGTTCGGTGGCCGAGGAGCAGTAAGCCCCCACCACGACATCGACGCCGGAGTTGATCAGCTTGTTGGCGGCCATGGTGGCCTTGCCGCCGTCACAGGCGGAATCCCCGGGCAGCACCTCCACATCCTCGAAACCTTCCAAGGGGGTGAACACCTCCACGGCGGTGATGACGCCCTGCTTGATGTCGGTGCCGTCCTGGGCATAGGGCCCGGTCAGGGGGCTCAGGGTTCCGATCTTGAGTTCTTTTCCGGCGGCCGTACCGATGCCGAGCGCCAGAACCAGAGCGAGGGTCAGTAATGCAAGTTTTTTCATGGTCCATCTCCTTTTAGGAATTGAGGTTTATAACAAGAGCACTTAAATGCTCCGGGAAAAAACAAAAAAGACGCCGTTTCATCATCCGGCCTTCTTCTCCGCCTTGGCGCCCGAGCCGAGATAGGCTTCGATCACCTTCTCATTGTTCTGAATCTCTTTGGGAGCGCCTTCGGCGATTTTCTGGCCGTGATCCAGCACCACGATGTGTTCGGAAATGCCCATGACCAGCCTCATGTCGTGTTCCACCAGAAAGATCGTCAGCCCGGTGTCCCGCAGCTTCAGAATCAGGTCCATCAGCGCTTCGGTTTCAATGGGGTTCATTCCCGCGGCGGGCTCGTCCAGCAGCAGAAGCTTGGGCGAGCTGGCGTTTGCCCGGGCGATCTCCAGAAGCCGTTGGTCCCCGTAGGGCAGGTTGGAGGCGTAATCATTGTACTTATCGGCCAGACCGAAAAAATCGAGCAGTTCCATGGTTTTTTCGGTGATCGCGTTTTCTTCTTTGCGCTCGAACGGGGTTTTGAGAAGTGCCCGAACCGGACCGCTTCTGGTTCGGCAGTGCATCCCCACCTGTACATTCTCGAGCACCGTCATGGAACCGAACAGCCGAATGTTCTGAAAGGTTCGGGCGATCCCGTGGGAGACGATGGTGCTGCTCTTGAGCTGATTGAGCCGGGTCCCGTTGTAATGAATTTCCCCCCGGGTCGGCGGGTATACCCCGGTGACCATATTGAACACGGTGGTTTTTCCGGCGCCGTTGGGGCCGATCAGGCTCAAGATCCTGCCCTCGGGTACGGTCATATCGAGGTCCGATACCGCTTTGAGTCCGCCGAATCGCTTGGATACGTTCTTTAAGACCAGTTCAGTCATAGCATCTTTTCTTCGCTTTTTTGGGGGTGCCTCGGCTTTTTAAATTGATTCATATAGGTATTGAAGCGTCTCACATGCATTCGGGCGGTCCGGCCGGCCTTCTCGGTTTCACCCCGGCGCACCGCCCGGACGATGTCCTCCATATCCCCATAATTTTCCCGCATCTCTTTTTGTTTCATCACCAGAAACCGGTCGAAATAATGCCCGATATTGTTATGAATGGTCCGCAGCACGGTCACATACACCGGGTTTCGGCTCATGCGGGCGACCGCCAGGTGCAGTTTCTGATCCGCTCGAATAAATTCATCCGCCGCCGTATCGCCCTGCTCTACGCAAGCCCGGGCTTCATCCAGGAGAGTGTCGAGTTCACGAAGATCCCGATCGGTTCGCCGCTGGGCCGCCAGTTCCACCACAGCGCCCTCGGCTTGTTCCCGGAATTCGGCCAGATGGTTCAGGGTCACCTTCTGGGAGCGGATCAACAGATCCAAACTGGCGGACATCTGCTCGGTGGACACCGATTTGACGACGCATCCGCCGCCCATGCCGAGCCGCACCTCGATCAACCCCTTGTATTCGAGAATCCGAAGGGCCTCCCGCAAGGTGCTGCGGCTGGTGCCCATCATCTCTTTCAGCTCCCGCTCGGGCGGCAGCCGTTCGCCTTCCTTCAACCGCCCGTCCAGAATGGCCTCCTCGATCTGGTTGACCACATCCTGAAAGATTCGATTCTGCTTGGCGGTTTTAAACAAAGGCTCCATGATCTCGACCGTTGCCCAGAAATTCGGGCACATCCATTACGCATGTACGAACACATCACTTTCTAAATACAATTCAGAAAAGATGGTCTGACCATTTAGCCCATTTATTTTCCGCTGTCAATGTTATTTTATCACAAAAGGCTGAAACAACTCCCGGCCAGGATCACTATTTAAGCCACCCAGGGCTATCATTCAGGTTCGGCCGAAACGATGATCAAGGCCCGAATCCCCTTGGTCGGACTTCCGGATCATTTGACGACCAGGTCCAGGGAGCGTTTGGAAAGCGGTTCGCATCCCTTTTCGGTCACCACCACCGTATGTCCGAAGCACATGGCCTGGCGGGCGTTGCTGTCCATCAGAATCATGTGCAGGAAGAAGACCATGTTGGGTTCGGCCTTCACCGGATTGCCGTGATAAAACATGGGCCAGTCCATCCAGTTGGGGGCGAAGGTGGTCCCGAGGCTGTATCCGGTGGCGTTCAGGCGATGGGCCTTCATGCCGGCGGCGTCGCAGGTGCGGGCATAGGCGTCGAAAACCTCGCCGATGGGCCGTCCGGGCTTCAAGGCGGCCATGCAGGCATTCATGGCATCCGTTGCGACGGCATGCATCTGCCGATGCCGCTCGGTGGCCCGGCCGATGGGAATGGTCCGCATCATGGCCGCATGGTAATGGCGGTACACGCCGGCCCATTCCAGGGTCAGCTGGTCTTCGGGGTCCAGTTTCCGGCGTCCGGCCTTATACCGGCAGAGAAGGGCGTCGTCTCCGGAGCCGATGATGAATTCATTGCCCGGGTAATCCCCGCCCCCGGCAAAGATCGCCCCCTGCATGACGGCCAGGATCTCCCCCTCGTCGGCGCCGGGGCCGGCCAATTCGTGGGCCCGGTCCAGGGCCGCATCCGCCAGCTCCGCCGCCTTGCGTACATAGGCCAGCTCCGCCGGGCTTTTGACCACCCGCAATGAATTGACCAGGTCTGAGGCATCCTCCAGGGTGCAGAAATCGGCCAGGGCCGAATCCAGCAGCTTGCCGTTTCGGGCGGTCAGACCGTACGCCTCGTATTCCACCCCCAGCCGTTTTCCCTGACAGCCGAACTCCGCCAGTACCTCTTTGAGCTGAACCGCCGGATTGGCATCGGCCCGGTCTTCCCATATCCGGATGTCCTCGATAATGGACGTATGGCGGGCCTGGCGCAGGTCCGGGGCCCGGGTCAGCAGCATCACCCGGCCGTCGGCTCCCAGGTAGAGGCATTGAAAAAAGACATACCCGAAGCTGTCGTAACCGGTGAGATAATACATGCTCTCCTGACGGAACATCAGCAGCCCGTCCAGGCGGTGGTTTTCCAGCAGTTCAATGGTCTTGTTTTGGCGGGATTGAAATTCCTCCCGTGAAAAATGGATCGCCATCCTGATCTCCTTTGTGCGGGTTCGATAAGTATCAACAGATATGGCACAAAGAAGGTCCTTCATCAAGATTGGAGGCGCTGTCTGCTCCGCGGCTGATCCCCCTGAACGCCGCTCCTTTTTGTGTGCCGAAGGCGGCGGCTTTTTGCCGGAAGCGTATTCTGTAACGGATGAATACATATATTTTTAATATCTCATCTTTAAAAATTAATCATTAATATTATTATCTTACATACTAATATGATATAAAACCGTATTCTTGAGAATACATTTTTTTACATAATCCGTTCGATTTTGATTGCCATTTTCCCTCATTCGATCTACCTATCCATCAGAATCCAGGCTGATCACTTTTTTGTTAAATGGATTGGAATGAAACCCCCGATCGTTTTCGACTACCTCGACTACAGAGCTTTTCTCAAGGACATGTTCCTGTACCGAAAAGAGCAGGTCCGCCATTTTTCCTATCGCTTTTTTTCTCGCAAATCGGGGTTCAAGTCGCCCAATTTTCTCAAGCTGGTGGCCGAAGGAAAACGGAACCTGAGCCGGGACAGCATTCCTAAAATCGCCCGGGGGTTCGACCTCAAAAAGCAGGAAAAAGATTTTTTCGAGTACCTGGTTCTCATGAACCAGGCCGCTTCCCACGAGGACAAGAACCGCTTCTACCGTAAGATGATGAACCTCAAGGGCTACCGGTCGATCCGGACCCTGGAAAAAGCCCTCTACGACTATTTCTCCAATTGGTACATTCCGGTGGTTCGGGAACTTCTCATGCTCGAAGACCGCCGGCAGACCGCCGCCCAGGTGGCGCCACAGCTGAATCCGCCGATTACGGTTTCGGAGGCCGAATCCGCCATCGCATCTCTGGAAAAACTGGCCTTGATCCGAAAAGACGCGTCCGGAAAATGGGAGCCGATAGACCGAAACCTGACAACCGGCCCTGAGATCAAGTCGCTGGTCGTGGCCAACTTCCATCGGGAAATGATCCGGCTGGCCGGGGAGTCTCTGGAGAGGTATCCGGCCAAGGAACGCGACATCACCGGTCTGGTACTGAGTGTTCGGAAAGACCGGATGGACGAGATCAAGCAAAAAACCGCAGCCTTTCGCAAAGAACTGCTGGAGCTGGCCTCGGGTGAAGAAGACCCGGATCAGGTGGTTCAGGTCAACATTCAGGTTTTTCCTTTAACGAAACAAATGACCCCATCGACAAAGGGAAGAAAGTGATGAAACACCATCTCCGTTATTCGAAACATCTCATCTTTCATTTACTGGTCTTTGCTTCCTTCTGTTTTTTCTTCGGATGCTCGGGAAACACCGAGATCGGCAATCCGGAGGCATCCTCCGGCCTGATCGCGATGAACAATGAAGCCGAACTGGACACCTATCTTCGAGACCAGCTTCGGGCGGATATCACGGCCGACGCGATTCCGCCGGCCGGAGACGGTGAGGATGTCGACGGCGGCGGGATTCCGGGCATGGAAATGCCGCCCGATGGTACCTCCTCGCCCGAGCCTCGAAATCGGGTGATCCGGGACGACGACTTCCTGTATGCAGCGGATGGAGATCGGGTGGTCGTGTTGATGATTCAGAACACGGGAGAGCCGGAAATCACGGCCGTCATCCCCATTAGGGGGTCATTGACCGCGCTTCACCTGATAGGAGACCGGTTGGTGACCGTGGAACGGATATCAGAGGGGAGCGGGACCGATGAAGAATTGCCGAGATTTTCCGCCGAAATCCGGACCCGACTCCGCATCATGGATGTCTCGGAGCCAGGGACGGCACGCCTGGTGCGGGAAATTCTACTGGAAGGAGAAGACCGAATATCCGTTGAAAACGGCGGGATGCTCTATTTGGTCCAGACATTTCGGCCCGGCCTGCCCGCTTTTGAGGGCTCGAACTCGGAAAGCGGTGATCTCGGAATCACCGCCCGGGAAAGTTTAGACCGGCTGGAAACGGCTTCATTGGCTGATCTGACGCCCGACTTCGCCATCCTGGCCCCGGACGGAGCTGTGGGTGCATCCGGACCGCTTCTGAATCCGGAAGATATCTTCCGGCCCGATCGGCCTGCGGGGGGCGCTATGCTTGTGGTGACCGCTGTAAACCCGCGGCATCCGGATGATTCCCTACGGAGCACCGCCTTCATCGGCAATATAGACCGGGTGTATTCGACCGAATCCGGGCTTGTCCTGAGTATGGCTCGGGCCTGCGACGGAACCGCGAACTGTGAACCGGACACCCCGGTCCGGACCCTGGTTTTTCAAGTGGATCTCGGCAGGGGTGCCCCTCGATTCACCGCCTCGGGCACGGTGTGGGGTGCCGTGGACGGGCCTGACGCCGTCCACACAACGGATGGCATTCTTTGGGCTTTGGGTGGCGTCGCCACTGAAAATCCTTCCGGACCGAATGCCGGTTTCCAAACCCGCCTCACCGCTCTGGCAACGGAAAACGGGCGACTGGAATTCCTGAGCGAATTGGATTTGGGGACCCTGCCGAATCGCCCCCGTATCCGCTTTTCCGCCAACCGCGCCTATGTCTTTTCAGAAACCGGAGAAATCGTCCCGGTGGACCTTTCCGATCCCCGAAGCCCCCGATCCGGCGATAGTCTGAAAATCGAGGGGAGGCTTGCGGAAGTTTTCGCCCTGAATACGGATCGTATCATCGGCATCGGAATCGGTGAAAACGGCCCGGCCGACTCAACGACCCTCCAAATAGCACTGATCGATGCCTCCGATCCGAATATGTTACATACCCTCGACCGGGAAACCCGGATCATGCCCGAGGCGGAAACCGAAGCCGTCTTAACATTCGATCCCCTAGTTTCGGACCCGGAAGCGAGCCTGCTGGCGCTTCCCCTGTTGGTGGCCGACCCGAATCCGGTCAACCCGGATCGATTCGCCCCCACTTTCCTTTTGCGGACGACCCGGAAGGATATCCAAATCGAAAGGCGCATCGACATCCCGGAAGCGGTGCTCGCGGTGGCGGATTCCCTGTGGATTCTGCCCCGATTCATCGGCGGCCGGCTCTTTCTTTTTCATCCGGGCGGTGTCACCTGCGCCGACCCCGAAAACTCGGAACCGGCGCCGACCACTTTCTGGTTTACCGGCGTTTAGCATAACCCATTTCAACAACACAGGAGCTATTAAAATGAAACGTATCATTCAAAACACGCTATTGGTCTTCGGGATCTGCATTCTTTTGTTCGCCTGCAGCGGAGGAGGAAACGGCGACGATTCGGCAGCGGTTTCGGACAACGACACTCCACCGGAGGATGTCGCCCCGAGCAATACCTCCCAACTGGCCCGGTTCTCATCGGATGACGAACTGGCCGCCTATTTGAAATCGGGGTTGACGACCATGACGGCCGATCCCGATCCCATCTATGCAGCACCCGAGGCAGACGCGGGGAGCCCGGGAGGCGATGTCTTGGGCCCTCGGTTTTCCACCACCAATCTTCAGGAGAGCGGGGTCGACGAAGCCGACATCGTCAAAACCGACGGTCGATATCTCTACATGATTCAGGAGAATAATAAATATGACTACCTGCCGGAAGTGGATGCTTTCGCACCGCCTTCCGACGAAGGTGAATCCGCCGTCCGGGTGATGGAAATTTCCGCAGATCCGGCCCAAACCCGAGAGATCACGTCCGTTTCTCTGGCCGAATTTGAAAACCCGGTGGACGGGCTTTACCTGGTCACCGACCGGGGAAACGGCAATCCGGACCTTCTGGTGACGGTCGGGGGAACGCAGCAGAACATGTGGCTGGCCTGGGAGTGCCTCGGGTGCTGGCGCACCGGCACCGCGGAAGTGGGGTTGTTCAATGTGTCTTCCCCGGAAAACCCCGAACTGATCACTCGAATCACTCTGGACGGGCAATTGATCGCAAGCCGCCGAATCGACAACATGCTCTACCTGGTGACCCGGTTTACCCCGGGTCTGGATGAGGTAATCCCCTATCCTCAAACCGAAGAAGACCGGGAATGGAACAAACAGGTCATCGCCGACGCCCCGCTGACGGATCTGCTTCCCAAAGCAAGCTTCGGCGGCGGAGCGAAAGCGGCGCTGGTCCGAACCGATCAGGTCTACCTGCCGCCGCTGAATGAAGATCGTGAGCCTCAGCCGAATCTGATCACCGTTACCGCCGTTGACCTGGAATTTCCGGAAAGCCCGGTTTCCCGATCCATCGCCGGTCCCGCGGAGACCGTCTATGTGGGAACGGAAAACCTGTATGTGGCCACCGTGCGGTATCCCCATCCCGTGTATGCAGAAAGAGATGTTATTCCGGAAGACACCGCAACCCTGACCACCCAGATCCACAAATTTTCACTCACCCAAAACGGACCTGTGTATAAGGCATCGGGATCGGTACTGGGCGGCCTGGGATGGGAAGAAGATAAAAAGCCCTTTCGGATGGGAGAATACGAGGGAACCCTGCGCATCGCCACCTCTCTCGGAGACACCTGGGACGGGTCGGCCACCACTCGCCTGACCCTGCTCAAAGAAGGAGCGGATGGCCTCCTGGAAGAAACCGGCTCCATTGAAAATATCGGCAAACCCGGCGAGCGGCTCTATGCCGTCCGGTTTGTCGGCCCCAAGGGCTACCTGGTCACCTTTCGAGTCACCGATCCGCTGTATGTCTTCGACCTGTCTGACCCTTACCAGCCCACCACGCTTGGTGAACTCCAGATTGAAGGCTACTCCGATTACCTTCACCCGATCGATGATAATCTGCTTCTGGGAATCGGAAAGGATGCGGTTCCGGACAATTCAGCCAGCGATTTCGGAGGCCGAGGGGCCTGGTACCAGGGAGT
Source organism: uncultured Desulfobacterales bacterium (assembly GCA_964573705.1). Taxonomy (GTDB): domain Bacteria; phylum Desulfobacterota; class Desulfobacteria; order Desulfobacterales; family Desulfococcaceae; genus JAABSQ01. The sequence goes on along the minus strand of CAZNLT010000065.1, from coordinate 13,565 downwards.
GAAATTGGCACTTTTCGACGTTTCCGGTGATATCGACCCGAATCAACCCGGTTCTTCAAACCCCAGGGAATGGGACAGTCTGGTTATCGGGAAACGGGGCACCGAATCGGCCGCCCTCTCCGACCACCACGCCTTGGCCTATCTTCCTCCGGAGGCGGGTCAGCCGGCCAAACTGGCGCTTCCGATTCGGCTTCACGACACCCCTTCCGATGCCGATTGGTTCGACCCGAACCGACCCGACACCTATTACGAATGGACCCACACCGGTCTGTATCTGTTCGAAATCGATACAGAGACGAATTCGGAAAAGACACCGCAGATTCTCCGGAGCGGCAACCTGGTCGTGGCGGACCGATCCACTTCTGACCCTTCCCGTCTGCCGCCCTTCTGGCATGAGTCCAACGACCGGGCGGTGATTCTGGAGGGCAGCGTCCATTACCTCCATGAGGGTCGAATCTGGTCCGGAAAATGGGAAACGCCGGAGGATTTTATTGGGCCTGAATAAACCGTCGGCCCCGATCACCCCATCTCTATTATTTTATCCCGACAATCTGTACATTCAGAATAAATCTTGCTATGAAAACCGCTACTGATCAACTCAGTAGCGGTTTTTCATTCCAAAAGTCGTGAGCCTGGGCTTTTGCGTACTTATTTTTGATAATCAAAGAGACCCGATAGGGACCCTGCCTGAAAAATCTAAAGACAGGAATATGGATATTCTCAAAACCGGCCGAATCATCGCCGAACATCGGCAGATGTATGTCATTTCCGCAGAAGGAGACACCTTTCTCGGAGAAGTCTCCGGAAAATTCTTATTCATAACGGACCGACCCGCGGATTTTCCCAAAGTAGGGGATTCCGTCGAATACATTCGACCGGAAGCCGACGGTCGGGCGGTCATCCAGGCGCTGAAGAAACGAAAAACCGTGCTCTCGCGAAAGGTGTCGGGGGATCGAACGGCGGAACAGGTCCTGGCGGTCAATGTGGAGGCCGTCTTCATTGTCACGGCCCTGGATCACGATTTCAGTGTCCGCCGGGTAGAGCGGTACCTCACACTTACCTGGGAAAGCGGTGCCCGACCGGTGATCGTGTTGAACAAGTCGGACCTCTGCGAGGATATTGATGCGCATCTTTTGGAGGTGGAAGCGGTGGCTTTCGGCGTGCCGGTCTGCGTCACCAGTGCGGTGACCGACACCGGAATGGACTGTCTTCGGGCGCAGATCCGAAAAGAAGAAACCATCTGCTCCTGCCGGATTCACCGAAATCGAAACACTGGCCTCCGATTGCCGTTTCGCCGACTGCACCCATTCCGTGGAAACAGGATGCGCCGTCCTTCAGGCGTTGGAAACCGGACAGCTTGCCCAGGACCGCTACGAAAGCTATCAGAAACTCCGGCGGGAGCAGCACTGGCTCCAGGAAAAGCAGGAAACCGCCGGAAGAATCAATCGCAAACGGCGGTTCAAGGAGATCGCCAAGGCGGTGCGGAAGATGAAAAAGAATCAGTTGTAAAAATTCGGTCGGTTTTGGGGAAACGCCTTTTGTCAGATCCTGCTGAGGAAGGTTATTTTTTTAATTTTGAGATCACCTGAGGAATGAGTTGGTCCAGAATACCATTGTATTTGTCTGTACCCAGCCGGGCGATAACCCCCGCCTTGACCTTCCGGACCAGTTCGGCATCGGTGCCGCCGATGCCCGGTTGAGGCCGGGAGGATGCAGGAGCCTGCGAAGCGGAAGAGGTTGCAGATGAGCCGGCGCCGGCGGATGAAGATGCGTCGGCGGCCCGGGGTCCGCTGCTCCCACGCGCTTTTCTTCGGTTCTTTGAAGAGTCCTGATTCTCTTCCGCCGACACCAGGCGCATCCCCAGTGAAATGGCTTTTTCCCGGGCCACATCGGTAACGACAACGTCGTCATGGGTCTGAATCTCGACCACTCCGGCCGCGTGCATGTCTTCGATATCCCGAACGGTGTAGAATGTTTTCATGGGCTGTCCCTTCCGAAGCCGCCGGTGGTTCCGATTCCCGGCGTCTCAAGCATGTGCTCTACCTATCCTTCCCGACCCTGAATGGATTCGATGGCTGAAATGGCCGCCATCTTGGCGGTGACCATTTCGGATTCGGTGCCGCACATCCACATCCGGCCGAAGCGGCCCACAGATGAGATATGAATTAATTTGATGTTGGCCCGTTTCTCCGCCTCGTTGGCGGCGATATTGATGTAGGCCGCCGGTGCGACTTCGAGCACCAGCAGGGTTTCTCCCGCCACCAGCATGCTGCCCCGCCGGAACCGGTTGAGAAGCTGGGCCTGATAGGGGTCCACGTTGGTGATGAGCTGCACCGAGGCCACAAACGGTTTGACCCGGCCGGTCTCCTCCAGCCCCAGACGGTTCAGCACCATTTCTCCGGCCTCGAGCACCGCCTGCTGGGAATGGGAGTGGATTTCGAACATGCCGAATTCCCGCTCCACCACCTGAGCCCCGGGCCGGGCTTCGGTGGCTTTGACGGCGATGTCCACCAGGCGGAACACCTCGTTTCCGGGGGCCACCTCGATATACAGCGACGCCATCCCCTCCACCATAAGATCACCCTGGGTCACCGTCCCCACAAAAGCGGCGTACTGGGGCTGGGTTCGGTTCAGATAACAGTAAACGCGCAGTTGAAACTCATCGCCCATGGGCCACCTCTTCATTTTCTGAAAGGTTATACATTGCCGTGCCAAGCGGTGTCACAAACAGCGGATATCCGGGGATCACAGTCCGGATGCCGGTGACCTGCTCCACGACGGTGTCGATCCCCGGAAAACAGGCGGTGCCGCCGACCAGGTAAATCCGATCCACCGAATGGGCCGCCACATGGCGGGCCACAATGGTCCCGACCTTCTCCATCACCGGGCGCACGACCGGAAAGAGCCGTTCGTAGTTTCCTCCGTCTTTTTTCATCTCTTCCGCCTCCTCAAATTCGACCCCCAGAGAACCGGCAATCACCAGTGAAAAATGGGTGCCCCCGGTCGGCTCGTCGGCGGTGTAGACCACTTCTCCGTCCCGAAACACCGCGATTCCGGTGGTGCCGCCGCCCACATCGACCACCACGCCGTTTTTCACCTGCAGGACCGCATTGGCGGCGGTGGGTTCGTCCACGGTTCGATCGCATTCAAATCCGGCCTCGCGGACCACATTCTGAGTCGCCCGAACCTCATTGGGGGACACCCCGGGGGGAAATGTGGTGGCGGCCGTCGTCAGTTCGAATCCGAGCCGTCTTTCCACATTCTGCTTCAGCTCACGGACCAGTTGAATGGCGCCGTGATAATCGACCACCAGACCGTCGCGGACGATCTGTGCAAACCGGTATTCCCCCGCCAACGGCTGCATCCGTTCATCCAGCACGGCCAGGACCGTATAGGCCGTGCCCAGGTCCACCCCGACGTGAACCCGCGGCAGGGATCCCCTTCGGAAAAGATCTGCCTGCTCCGCATCAGAATTTTGGAATGGGCTGGAATTCGCAGCCTTCGCATCCCGCACGGAAGCGGCTTGGGGATGATACGGGAGGCCGGTCGATTGAATCCGGTCGCCCTTCATCACCGCAGAAGCCTTTTCCAGAAATTCGTCCAGGTCTGGATTCACGCAGATCACTCCCCTTCAAACGGCCGGACAGATACAATGCCTGTCCGCACCCGATGGATAACACCGCTTCGATAGCCCGGAAACCGGTATTGAAAACCGCCGTCCACCCCGAGCATACCCCGCCGATCCGGTTCCGCCGACGGCTATGCTTTTCGGCCGAAGCCGCCCTTGGTCTCCTGGGGCAAGATGATTTCCACATCGTTGTGGGGACGCGGAATCACATGGACCGACACCAGCTCGCCCACCCGCTTGGCCGCGGCCGCACCGGCATCGGTGGCCGCCTTGACCGCCCCCACATCGCCCCGCACCATCACGGTGACGAAGCCGCCGCCGATGTACTCGCTGCCGATGAGATGAACGTTGGCGGCCTTGACCATGGCGTCCGCCGCCTCGATGGCGCCGACCAGCCCCCTGGTTTCCACCATACCCAGAGCAATCATTTGAATGTCAACCATTGCACACTTCTCCTTTTATGTTGTGGCTTTCATTAGGATATTCCATGTCGGGCCAGCTCTTCGATCACCGCCCGGATCACTTTTGCCAGTTCAGCAGGATCCAGCTCGCCGGCATTGAGTGGCGCGGATGTAAGCGTCGCCGCTCCCTGGACCAGAGCCCCGTCCGGCGGAGTCTTGATCTGGCGGGCCACCCGTTTGATATTGAGCAGGTGGGTGGTCGTGATATTGTCACCGCTGATGGCTCCGCCGATTCCGCCCGAACCCAGGGTCAGGGCCGGCATCAGGCCGGTGGTCACCCCGACGGAGCCAAGGGTGCCCATGGTGTTCACCAGCAGACGGAACACCGGTTTTTTCAGACCGAACGCCATAATCACCTCTTCATCGGCGGCATGGATGGCCAGGGAGTGGCCCCGCCCCCCGAAGCGGATCAAGTCGATGCTCCGGTCGCACCCGGCCTGCCAGCCGTCCGCCTCGTACCACCCGAGAACGGTCGTCAGCTTTTCCCGGGAGAGCGGCTCCTCCGGCCCCACCTTTTCCAGAGGCGCCACCAAGATCCTGGCCCCCTCGGGAATGACAATGCCGGCCATTCGGGCAAGGGATTGCGGGGTCTGGCCGACACTGCGGGGATTGATGGCGCCGTTGGCAAAAAACAGGGTCCGGGCAAGAGCATCCGCCTGGGCCGGATCGACGAAAAAGGCGCCCAAACGTTCCATTTCGGCGCGCAGCCCGGCCGCAATGGGCCGGTCCGCCACCACCGCCTGCTCGGTGGCGCAGATCACCGAATTATCGAAGGACTTGCTGGACACGATCAAAGATGCCGCCGCTTGAATATCGGCGCTGCGATCCACATAGCAGGGGACATTGCCGGGGCCGACCCCGTAGGCCGGCTTGCCCATGCTGTGGGCGGCCCGCACCATATCCGACCCGCCGGTGGCCAGAATCACGGCGGTTTTCTCATGCCGCATCAATTCCTGGGTGCCGGGCAAAGAAACGGCCGTCATGCAGACCGCCAGACCGGCGGGCATGCCTGCCGATTCACCGGCAGCCACCATCCGTTTCACCGTCTCTCCACAACACTTGGACGCCGAAGGATGGGGCGCATGGACAATGCCGTTGCGGGCCTTGACCGCGATCAGGGTATTGTGGATGACGGTGGAGGTCGGGTTGGTGCTGGGGCTCAGGGCCGCCACCACCCCCATGGGCCAGCCGATTTCCACCACGCCCCTGGCCGGGTCCTCCCGAAGCACCCCCACCGTCTTGATGTCCTGAATCGACTCCCAGACGCCCCGGCTGGCCAACTGGTTTTTCAAGGTCTTGTGCGTGGGGACCCCGTAGCCGGTCTCTTCGTTCGCCATCCGTCCCAGGCGTTCGGCGGCCTGAAAGGCGGCATCGGCCATGGCCCTGCAGACACGGTCCACTTGTTCCTGGCTGAATTCGAGGAATTTCTCCTGGGCCGCGTGGCAGCGCTCAACCAGCCGGCGTGCTTCCTGGATGGAGACCAGATCTTTGTCGAAATCCCGGCTCATGCCGTCTCCCTCAGAATTAGATCGGATCATCGGCAACCTCCAGCACCGCCTCCCGAAAAGCCTCGCAGGCGGCTTTGCAGGCGCTCTGGGTGCCGGTCAGCAGTCCGCCGGAGAAGTTGGTCTCCGACGGCGGTTCAAACCAGACCTTCATCTCCACATCGGCGGCTTTCAGGGCCGCATCCAGCCCGAAGGTGGCTTCCAGGGGGCAGGCGATCAGATACGCCAGCGGTTCGCCCATGGGAATGTCGGCCAGTTTGGACAGATAGGAGCCGGTCCTGGAAACGGTATGCGCGAAAAAGGCGTTGGCGCCCGATTCGTCTGCGGCGTAAAACCAGGCTTCATTTTGGGCATAGGCCTGGGTGGCGGCCAACGCGGCGCGCACCTCGGCCGGGTCCGGACCGGCGAACATGGCGATGATTTCACCGGAAAGGGGTCCGGAAGCATGAGCCGCACCGGCATAAAAGGATTTGGCGTACACCACTTCCACATCCGCCATCTTGGTGCCTTCATCAATGGATACATAGAGCGCGTCGTCGATCGTGCAGGTGATCAGCCCCAGGCACCGCTGGTTCGGAGTCAGGTTCAGTTTTTTCCCCAGCCCCGGATCCACATTGGGAATGATTCTCACCGCCAGGATCTCGGGTTTGATCGGATCTAAAACAGCCATCGGCTTTCCCCGCTCAGCAAAAGTTCAGAATGATACCGTCGGGACATCGAATCCGCCGCCTGCCTATGCCATTTTGAGTTCAACACCGCTCGCCTGCTCCTGAATCATTTTCTGGATGAGCTGGACGGCATGGGCACCGGCCTCCAGCGGATTCAGCCCGCCTTCATAGATGTTGCAGATGGCATCCCGGTTGGCATCGGTGGAGTCCGGTTTCGGTCGGTACCCCAGGTAGATGCTCATGCTCTGGGCCCGGGCCAGGCCGGGCCGCTCCCCGATCAGGACGGCGCATACCCTGGCGTCGACGATGGCATTGACCTCGTTGAGCAGACCGACCCGGGCGTTTTTCACAAAAAAGAGAGTTCCCATCGACAGCCCGGCGTTCTGCAGCCCCTGCCGAAGGACGGGCATGATCTGCGGCAGGTTGTGCTCGATGGCCGCGCCGCTAAGGCCGTCACCGACAAAAATCTGGGCATCGGGATTCTTGGTGCACCGCTCCCGAAGCAGCGCCTTGGCTTCTTCTGTCAGGCGGCGCCCCAAATCCGGCCGCTTCAAATACTCCTGGCGGTCTGTGGTCTGGCTCTTCACCGTAAACAGCCCCAGTTCTTCCAAAAGACCGGGATTCACCTCGTGCATAAGGGCATCCTGAGTCACCCCGTGGTCGGCCTGAAACAGAAGACTGGCGGCGGTACGCGGCCGGGGGCCGCTGCGCCCCGCACCGATCCGGGCCGGGGTGGCCGCCATTAACGCCCGAAGTCCGTCCGGATTGATCGGCTGGTCAATGCCCGGATGCTGCCGGGATTCGAGCAGGGTTGGGTCTTCCAGGTCGATTCGGAGATCGTTTCCACCGGTTACCGACGGGACCTGAGCGGTTACCGCTTCTGCTTCCCCGCCGGGTTTCTGCATCTCCGCCAATACCGCATGAACAATGGCCTGGATGTCGGTTTCCTGCATTGCCCCTTTCCTTTTATTCTATTCCGTCCATGGGTGCGTCTCCCGATTCGGCAGCCTCGATGCTGCAAGATCGGGCCTTGATCATCGTTTCGCCCCGCCTGAAATAATAAATAGGCCATCCCGGGATGGCCGAAACGATAATCAGGGCCGCAAGATCGATCATCGGCTCAAAAAAAAGGATGCATCACCGGCTTTATCGGTGAGCACGCCGTTTTCCATGAGCCCCAGGTCCTCCAGCCAGGCTTCAAACTCCGGAAGCGGCCGAAGGCCCAAGGTCTGCCGCAATGAAGGCGCGTCGTGAAAACTGGTGCACTGGTACGCCAGCATGGCGTCATCCCCCATGGGCACCCCCATGAAGTAGTTGCAGCCGGCCGCCGTGAGCAGCACCGCCAGATTTTCGATATCGTTCTGGGTGGCCCGGGCATGATTGGTATAGCAGGCATCACAGCCCATGGGAATCCCGATCAGCTTGCCCATGAAATGATCTTCCAGACCGGCCCGGGTGATCTGGACCGCATCGTAGAGATATTCCGGCCCGATGAACCCCACCACCGTATTGACCTGATACGGCTTCCACCGCTTGGCCAGGCCGTAGATACGGGCTTCCAGGGTGAGCTGGTCCCAGCCGTTGTGGGCATCCGCCGACAGCGCCGATCCCTGGCCGGTCTCGAAGTACATGTAGTTCGGTCCGGTCGGCCAGCAGTATTTCTGCGCCAGGGCATAGGCTTCGTCCAGCATGGACACCTCCACTCCGAAGCTCTCATTGCCCCGCTGGGAACCGGAGAGGCTTTGGAACACCAGACCCACCGGGGCCCCTTTTTTCATGGCCTGCATCTGGGTGGTGACATGGGAGAGGAGGCAGTTCTGGGTCGGAATCTCCCAGGTCCGGATGATGTCGTAGCTCATGTCGAGCAGCCGGGAGACGCTGGACAGGCTGTCGTCCACCGGGTTGATGCCGATAACGCTGTCTCCGGACCCGTAGGAGAGTCCCTCGTAGACGGCGGCGCGAATGCCTTCCGGGCTGTCGACCGGATGATTCGGCTGGCACCGGCTGGCCAGGGTGCCGGGCAGCCCCGCGGTATTGGCGCAGTGTGAGGTGACCCGAATCTTTTTGGCAGCATAGATCAGATCGAGATTGGACATCAGTTTGGTCACCGCCGAGACCATTTCACCGGTCAGCGCATTGGAGACCCGCCGAATCATCTCCGCCGTCGTGGTGTCGGCCAGGAGCCATTCCCTGAACTCCCCCACCGTCCAGCCCTTGATTTCCGAATAGATTGTTTCATTGACCGTATCGTCGATCACCCGGGTGACTTCGTCTTGGTCATAGGGCACCGCCGGATGGGCCCGGAGCGTCTCCAGAGTGACCTCGGCCAGGACATATTTGGCGGCCACCCGTTCGGAAATCGAGGCGGCGGCCAGTCCGGCCAGTTCGTCGCCGGATTTGGCTTCATTGGCCTTTCCCATCAGCTCCCGAATATCCCGGAATTCAAAGGTCTGGCCGAACAGCTTGGTCCGCAGCAGCATGGAGGGGTTCCCTTTCCTCAGGCGGCGCTCATGAGCCGAATGGATTAATGATAAAAAATCAGCGTTTTGACGCTCAACGGAACCGCCCGGCCGTCCAGAACCGGACGGCCGATATCGATATAATCCCCTTCCCGAAGCTCCACCTGATCGATTACCAGCAGGGGGCGGCCGGAAATCAGGTTTTTCAGAGTCTGGCCCAACACCCGGGCATAATCATGTTCGGTGATAATGATCAGCGGCCGGTCGATGGGCATATGGCCTTCGGCAAATTCCGCCAGCCCCTCGGCCAGCTCATTGAGCCCCGCAAAATCGAGATTCCAGGACAGGTCAAGCGCCACGGCGAATTGGGTGCCGGTCGGCTCCGCATCCCACCGGGCGGCCGCATTCCGGACCGAATCCACCACCTCTTGGCGCGACGGCGGGATTCGGGGCCAGAGCGGATGTACCACCGGCACATTCCGGACGGGCAGGATCTCTTCCTCGGCCCAGATAGTGCTGCCGCTCAGGGTCACCGTCTGGGAGCTGGCTCCCATCACCGTAGCCCGCAGGGTTTCCGGAGGCTGCCGGACATCATAGCCTTTCAAATCCGGGTGCAGCCGGATCGATTCAGCCAACAGCGGGCCGATGTCCCCGTGTACGGCCACATCCGCCAGGCGGTTCACACAAGCCGGCGAATAAATATAATGCCCGACCCCGCCCGAGAAGAAAAGGGTGGTGCCTTTTCCCGATTCCGGGGAGGGATCGGTCAGCATCAACCGTTCCGCCAGCGGGCTGGATCGGCCCTCGATCAATTCGATCGTCAGATCCGCCATACAGTCGGTCAGTTTTTTTAATGCCGGCAGTTCCGGAACGGCGCCGACCTCCAGCGGAAGCTTCAGGTGCTGGATGATGATCCGGGCCGGTTCGGCCAGGTGCCGGATCTGACCGCCGGACGAATCCAGCTCCAGAATACGCCCGCCATAGTTCATGGCCGCGGCCGCGATCATTTTCCCCAGACAGAACACCGCGCTGTTGGCGGAGCCGCCGCCGATATCCACATTGGTCACGGTGGTGAAATGTTCCCGGGAAAAGGTCTCAGCCCCGGACCCCTTTCCGGAAATCATCGATTCCAGATGGGGTCCGGCCACCGTGACCACAAAATCACCGGCCAGGGCCGAGAGGGCTTCCAGGATCACATCCGCATTCCGTTTTTTGGCGGTTTCACCAGTGATGATCACCGCCCCGGTTTCCACCTGTTCGGGAGAAATCCCCGCCCGCTGATATTCCTCCCGAACGACCTGTTCCAGACCGGAGGCATCGATGACCTCGGCCCCTTCCAGCGGCGTCAGATGCATCTCGCTGCGGTAGACCACCTCCTTGTCGATGATGCGAGCCATTCGGGGCAGATGGACGGAGGACCTGGCCAACGGCGTGGTACCGCCCATCATCCCTCCGGCCAGGGTGAGTCTGGAAAAAACCACCTGGGTGGTCGTGGTGCCCACATCGATGCCGACGCTGAGTATATCCCGGCTGTTTCTTCCCATTTCAATGGCGCCTGTTTACCGTCCCTTGCGGAAGGTGACTTCCCCGTTGGACTGAAGGGTATCCACAATCGCCATGATGACATTGTCCACCGGCCGGTCCAGGGTATTTTCGGTTTGACGCGCCCCGGACCCTCGGGCCACCAGCACCAGGTCCCCTTCACCGGCGTCCACCGCGTCCACAGCCACCATGGGTCTGCCCACCGACTCTCCGTTCACGTCGGTTTCCTGAACAATCAGCAGTTTGCTGCCCACCAGCGACTCATGTTTCATGGTCGCCACCACCAGCCCTGTTACCCGCGCGATGAGCATGGCATCATTCCTTTGTCAATAGATGAATTTCATTTTCCGAAATAGAGATCCGGCAGCCACAGTGCAATCTGGGGAAACACGATGACGATGGCCAGCCCGAAAATCATCACCAGAACGAAAGGCACGATTGAGTTGTAGATATCCATCAGGGTCACCTCCGGCGGCGCCATCGCCTTCATCAGAAACAGGTTGTAACCGAAAGGCGGCGTCATATAGGCAATCTGACAGGTGATGGTATAAAGCACCCCGTACCAGATCGGATCGAACCCCAGACTGATCACCAGCGGCACATACAGGGGTGCGACGATGATCAGCATGGCCGTGTCGTCCAGAAACATCCCCATCAGAATGTAGGAGAGCTGCATCATCACCAGCACGCCCCAGGGGCCCAGCCCCCATCGGTCGAGAAACAGCGACTTGATCGCATGCACCGCGCCGAGTCCGTCGAAGACCGCGCCGAAGCAGAGCGCCGCCAGGATCACCCACATGAACATGCAGCTCACGCTCAGGGTGTTGCGCAGCGTATTCTCCAGCACCTCCCTATTGAATCGGCGCCGAACGACGGCCGCCAGCAGGGTGGCGGCCGCCCCCGCGGCCGAACATTCGACCAGACTGGTGATCCCCATCAGAAACAGTCCGGTCATGGAAAAGATAATCACCAGAGGCAAAATTCCGGCCTGAAGCAGCCGGAACCGCTCCCCCCAGCTGATCTGTCGCCGTTCTTCCAATGTGAGGGCCGGACCCAGTGCCGGATTCAGCTTGCACCGAATCACGATATAGCCGACAAACAGGCCCGCCAGAAGAAGCCCCGGCAAAACTCCGGCCAGCCACAGCCGCCCCACATTCTGCCGGGCGATCATCCCGTAAAGCACCAGTACCACGCTGGGCGGCACCATAATCCCCAAAGAGCTGCCCGCCTGAATGACCCCGGTAACCATGACCTTGTCGTAATTCCTGCGGAGCATTTCCGGCATGGCGATGCTGGCCCCGATGGCCATCCCGGCGACGCTCAATCCGTTCATGGCCGCTACCGCGGTCATGAGGCCGATGGTGCCGACGGCCAACCCGCCGCCCAAAGGCCCCATCCAGACATGAAACATTCGGTAGAGATCGCTGGCGATGCCGGACTCGGAGAACATATACCCCATAAAGATGAACAAAGGCAAGGTCAGGAGCGGATACCAGTTCAACAATACAAAACTGGCGTTGAAGGGCATTTCGATGCCCCCTTCGCCCCAGAGGAGCAGAGAGAAAAAGGCGGCCACCCCGCCGATGGCGGCAAAAACCCGCTGCCCGGTCAGCAGCATCAGCATCATCGAAGTGAAAATCAGCACAGCGATCAATTCATGACTCATTTCAGGGATTCTCCTCGGGCGGTGGCAAGATCTTTAAAGAAGTAAGCAACTGCCTGCAGCAGCATCAGAATGATGCCGACGGTCATAATGATTTTGATCGGCGCCAGGGGCGGCGCCCAGGAGGTATAATTGACCTGCCCGTATTTCAGGGCGTATTCGAGACTGGAAATGGCCCCGTACAGAAGAATCACCAGATAAAACATCAGGACGACGGAGGTCAGCAGGTCCATTACCGCCCGGGTTTTCGGAGACCAGCGGCCATACAGAAGATCCATGCGGACATGCCCTTCGAGGAGCATGGAATAGGCGCCGCCGAGCAGGTAATAGGCCGCCATCGTGAACTGGGCCATTTCCACAACCCAGATGTGGGGGCGGTTGAAAATCGTTCTGGAAATCGACTCGTACAGCAACAGCCCCATCATGGCGAAGACCAGATATTGGGAGAATTTGCCGACCACAATGCTGACGGCGTCCACAAAACGGACGAACAGCTTAACTGCTTTGGGCATGTACAACCTCTTTGATTTGGGACGCTGTTTTTACACCACCGATTCCGCTGGAGCGCACGCCCGGGAAAAATACCGGAAGACCGGATTCGCCCCCCTGTCCGTTAGACGGAAAGACAGGGAAGGCGTTCGGATCGCCGAAAGACTGGTTCGAATCTTTCGATGCGTCAATATCGGTAAGGCGGGCCGGCGGCTTCCATGGTTTTGGCATAATCCTTCAGGATCTGGACCACCTTGGCATTGCGAGGGCTCTTGGCGGCGATTTCATCCCAGTACTTCAAGGCGGCGTCTTCCACCACCTTCCACTCCTCCTTGGGAATGGAGGTCAGTTCCAGTTTTCCGCCCTTGGTGCGGTAATGGGCTTCACCCCACCAGTACCAGTGCTGCCGGTAATAATGGGAACTGTCCATGGAGAGTTTGAACAAAGTCTTGAGGTGTTCAGGCAGGGCCTCCCATTTTTTGGTGTTGGCAAAATACGAGCCCGCCCAGGCACCGGAAATCGGGTTGGTCAAATAATAATCGGTGACGTCCGCCCATCCGACCGTATAGTCTTCGGTGATGCCGGACCAGGCCACCCCGTCGAGTTCTCCGGTCTGAAGGGCCATCTGAACGTCTTCATAGGGAAGGGACATGGGAACGACGCCGAACTGCTGCATGAATTGGCCCCCGGTGGGAAACATATACATTCGGAGCCCTTTGAAATCCGCCATCTTTCGAATCGGTTTCCGGGTGGCGAAATTACAGGGATCCCAGGCCCCCATGCTCAGCCAGGTGACTTCCGGCACTTCGGCGTAGGCCTCCTGCCAGATTTTATCCAGCCCATACCAGTTCCAAAGCACGGGCACGTCGAGGGAGTAGCGGGAGGCGAACGGAAAATAGGCTGCAAAAACGGACACATCCACCGGCGCCGCCATGGAGTCGTCATCGCTCTGGGCCGCATCGATGGTGCCTTTGGATACGGCTCTGAACAGTTCGCCGTGAGGCACCAGCTGGTCGGCATTGTACAGCTCGATGACCATTTCCCCGTTGGCCGCCTTGTTGAAGGCATCGATGGAGGGCTTGATGACATGCTCGGCTAACGCAGGGCCGGCATAGGTCTGCACCCGCCATTTGATGGTGGTCTTCTTTTG
>CAZNLT010000064.1:0-28365 GCA_964573705.1 uncultured Desulfobacterales bacterium | reverse complement strand
GTGTATGCGCTTCAGGTCACGGCAGAAATGAGAATGCCCGCGGAAACATCCAGAAAGCTGGTGATGACATATGATGCGTTGTCACCGCACCCTTTCGAATTTTTTGTAAGCTTCACTGTCGTTCCGTTTTCCGACCACAGCAATTTTGACGGCATCGCTTTCCAAGCGGTAAATGATGCGATATTCCCCGATATCCACCCGTCGGTATTCGGGATTTCCGATTAATTTGCTGGAATCATGCGGCTCGGGATTTTCCCTGAGCCTGAAAATGGTACTCACGACCTGTCTAAACTGTTTCGGCGGAAGCTTCGTCAGAAACTTGCCCGCAGCCCTGGTTAGATCCAGCTTGTATATCATTCCGTTCGCCGCAGAATTTTCAGGGTTTCATCATCACCGAGGTATCCTTCGGATTCAGCCTGCTTGGCGCGTTGAGCCCAGTAGACATCTTCCATTGCAAGGTATTTTTGATACATTTCATGCGATATCAGTACAGATTTGACGCGGCCGGACTTTTTAATGATGACCGGATCTTTTTCAGCGGCATCGAGATACCGTCCCAAACGATTCTTGAATTCGGTTGCAGTTACATCCATTAAGTCCTCCCCTTTTGAAATCGAAAATAAAATTAGCTAATTCAACCATATTAGCCAAAAGCAATCAACCACTTTCTTCAGTATAAAAAAAATTATGGAAAAATTTACTCAAGAGGATGAACACATCATCACACCTCGGCCATTGATGTTCGTCTTTGAACTGTGATACGTCTGATTTTTTCTGATGGACTATGATAATGTGAAACAGTGATAATGGAATGTATATAACTCCCGACGGAAGCCGCTTCCCAGAGAGTTATAGCACAAAGAAGATCGGCTGTTTCAATGAATAAAAAATCGAAACCCCGCCCCGGGGAAACCGATATATACCGAAATTTCCACCACCTAACCCGGCACGAACGGGAAGGGGTGGATTTTACCATTGAATTCCGGGACCGGGGGTCATCATTTCTGATCATGGCGCTTCACGGGGGCAGGATTGAACCGATGACGGCACAACTGGCGCGACGGATCGCCGGAGAGGATCTATCCTTTTACGGGTTCAGGGGGATCAAGGCGGCGGACAATCGGCGTCTGCATCTGACCAGCCATCGTTTTGATGAACCGAAGGCCTTGCGTATGGCGCGATGCAGTCTTTCGGTGCTGACGGTTCACGGCCTGAAGGGAGACGGCAAAGAAATATCCATCGGCGGTCTGGACGCCCGCCGAATGGCCGCCGTCGGGTCCTGTCTGGAGGCCGCCGGTTTTTGCTTTATTGATTCGAAACCGAGTACGGCCGGCCGCCACCCGGCCAACATCTGTAATCGAGGCGCCTCCGGACGCGGGGTTCAGTTGGAGTTGAGCATCGGGTTGCGGGCGGATCTGAAAAACAGACCGGACCGGCTTGAGAGATTTGCGAAGGCCGTGCGCCGGGGACTTTTTCGGGACCTCAGTCCTCGAACAGGGTGACCTCCCCGGACTGATCGATCTCTTTTCGAATCCGCTCCCGGACCCGCTGTTCCCGCACATTGATATCGGTGTACTGGATGATCTTTCCGCGTTTCAGGAATACTTCATGGGTGTCGGTGTGGTAATAGATCCGCCGGGATTGATGCCCCCCCACATCCTGATTCAGGATTTCGATCGATTCTTTTTCTAAGAACTCCATGGTAAATTCGACATTCCGCCGGCCCATGCTGTGCTCTTCCGGAATGGTATTGAGGGTGTGGGCGCCCCCGAATACCTTTGCCTTCAAACGGGAGCGGAGACCGCCCAGCCGCATGATGGCGTTGATCAGAAGCTCCATGGCGTTGATTCCGTACCGGGCCGCGGCATCGAAATGCTTCAGGTCCGCTTCTCCGGGCAGAAGGATGTGGTTCATGCCCCCGATCCGCCGAACCGGATCGAAAAGGCAGACCGCGACACAGGAGCCGAGCAGTGTGTAAATGACGGTCGGGCGGCGGCTGGCATGGTAACCGCCGATGTGGATTCGGACCAGCGGCTTCATCTCAACCCGAATAACAGGATCGAATTACGGCGCCGGCGATGCCGTCGAGCGGAAGGACTTTGTCCACCGCTTCCCGTTTGATGGCCTCGTTGGGCATGCCGAATACTATGCAGGTGGCTTCGTCCTGGGCGATGTTGAAGGCCCCGGCGTCTTTCATCTCCTTCATTCCCCGGGAGCCGTCGTCTCCCATTCCGGTCATGATCACCCCCACCGCATTGGAACCTGCGTACCGGGCCGCGGAACGAAACAGAACATCCACCGAAGGCCGGTGCCGGCACACCAGTGGGCCGTCCTTGACTTCGACATAATACCGGGCCCCGCTTCGTTTCAAAAGAATGTGCCGATTGCCGGGGCCGATCAGGGCCCGCCCCCGAAGCACGCTGTCGCCGTTTTCAGCCTCTTTCACCTCAATCCGGCAGATATCGTTGAGCCTGCCGGCAAAGGCCCGGGTAAAATTTTCGGGCATGTGCTGAACGATGACGATTCCGGGACAGTCCAGCGGCATCGCCTCCAGAAAGATGCGAAGCGCCTCGGTGCCGCCGGTGGATGCGCCCACCACCACAATTTTTTCGGTGGTCCGGGCCATGGCCCGGGCCGGCATGCTCGGCGGAATCACCACATCCGCGGTCAGCTTTTTTTCCACCCGGTACGGTTTTTTGGAAATCGGCCTCACCCGGGCCCGCACCGCGGCCTTCACGGCATCGCAGATGGTGATTCGGGACTCTTCAAGAAATTTTTTCGCCCCGAGCCGGGGTTTTAAAATAATGTCCACGGCCCCGTATTCCAGGGCCTTCAGGGTGGTTTCACATCCTTTTTCGGTCAGACTGGAACACATCACCACCGGAATCGGGTGCTGGCTCATCAGTTTCTGAAGAAATGTAATCCCGTCCATTCGGGGCATTTCCACATCCAGGGTGATAACGTCCGGCAGCTCTTTGTTGATCTTGGTGGCGGCAATGAAGGGGTCGGCGGCGGCCCCCACCACTTCGATCTGCGGGTCGGATCCGAGCACCTCGGTAAGGGTCTGCCGGACCACCGCGGAGTCATCCACCACCAGGACCTTAATCTTCTTTTTCATTGTCCGATGCCTTTATCCCAGCACTTTCTTCACGACCGCCAGCAGCTGTTCGGGCTTGAAGGGTTTGACGATCCATCCGGTGGCGCCGGCCTGTTTTCCCTGCTGCTTTTTTTCGGCCTGGGATTCGGTGGTCAGCATAATGATGGGCATGAACTTGTAGCGCGGCTTACTGCGGACCGCCTTAATCAGTTCGATTCCGTCCATTTTCGGCATATTCAGGTCGGTGACCAGCATATGGACCGGGGTTTCTTCGATTTTTTCCAGCGCATCCTGCCCGTCGACCGCTTCCACCACATCGTAGCCGGCCTGGTTCAGCGTAAAAGAGACCATCTGTCGCACACTGGCGGAATCATCGGCCGTCATGATCATCTTGGGCATTTATACCTCCTCTTTCAGGTCGAACACTTTCTCGGGAACCAGACCGCAGGCCTCCAGGGCCTTGAGAACCGCCGGGGTGATCCCGATGATTCCGAACGGGGCATCCTTTTCTTCGGCGGTCTTTCGAGCCGAACACAAGAGCTGCGCCCCGGCCGTATCGCATTCGGTCACCCCGGTCAGATCCAGAAGCAATCCCCGGTGGTTTTTAAATCCCGAGACAAAGGCCTGGTGAAGTGCGCTGACTTCATAGATGGTCAGGGGTCCTTCCGGAATCACCAGCAGTTTGCCGTCTCTTTCCTCGGTCGTGACTTTGATTCCTTCTTCGAGCGTGATCATGTTCCGCTTCCTCCGTAGTTCGGCCGATGATCGGCCCGGCCGACCTCAAAACAATTCGACATTATCCCCCATATCCTCATCAGATTCGGCCTCTTCTTCATCTTCAGAGTCGAGTTCCGGAAACAACAGTTCGTCTGAATCCAGGACCTCGACCGTCTTCTCGGGCCATGACAACACCGCCTGACGGCCCTCGATCTGCTGGTTGTGCAACTGACGTTCACTGTCCATGGTATACCGTCGGGCGACCTGCTCCAGGGCCTCGTCCGCATCCTCCGATTCCGAATCGACCCAGGCGTCCAGGGCCTCTCCCTTCTGATGGATCTGCTCCAGATATCCGGTGAGCCGGGTGGACAGGGTGTTCAGAAAATCGAGTCCATCCCCTGTGCGATGGATTTCCGACCGCAAGGCCCGGGAGTGCTCCAGAGCGGCCCGGGTTTCGGTGCGACACTGCTGGTTGTACTGACCGACCACCCGAATGCCGGTTTCAATCGCGTCTTCCTCTTCGGTTTCATCCTCATCCCAGGACCCCAATTCCAAATCCAGGGAAAGGGCCACCAGGCTTTGCAGAATATCCACCACCTCGGCGACGAAGCCCTCCGCCTGCATGGATAGTTTGCTCACCTCCTGGGCGAGGACTTCCAGGGCCCTGCCTTCCTCCCGAAGCCGGGCCGATTTGACGACGGCGTTGAGGGCCTTGAGGTGAAGATCCATGCTGATGGACCGCACCTGATCGATATGTTCGGAAAGAGAGGAGGCGGTATCGGAAACCTGCTCGGCCGTTTCCTGAATCCGGGTCTCCAACCGGCGTCCCTGGTCCAGCAGGTCCCGAAGCTGCTCCAGACCCTTTTGGAGGGCGCCGATCCGCTCCTGCAGACGCCCCTCTTCCCGGCCCTTCTCATCGGACATGGAGACATCCGTCACCAGGCGCTCCACCAGACGGTCCAGGGCATGAAAAGCCGAGTCGCTTTTGCCCCGGGCGGCCTGAATCTCTTCGACCACCTCCTCCAGCTGGGCGGCCTGAAGTCCGATCACCTTCCCGGCCCGGCCCGCGGTCCACGGCGCCGGATCCTCTTCGCCCGGCCTTTCGGAATCATCTCTGGCAAGGTCCCGAAGGGCCCAGGCGATATGTTCGATCTTTTGCCGGGCGATATCATGGAACTGGATCGTGACCACCACCTCTCCGATTTGATCGGAAATGTCCCTGGAATTTCGGTCGGATCGCTCCAGCGCCTCCATGGACAGCTCCAGAATATCTCGAATTTCCTCGACCGCTTCCTCGACCACCTTCTGAGCGCTGCGATTCAGCTTATTAAACGTGAAAAGCCCTTTCAGGATTTCATCCTGAGCCTCGGTCTGCCGCAGGCGCGTGGCGCCGGCATCCTGAAGAATGGACTGGGAAATTCGGGAAATCCGGTTGGAAAGTTTACGAATTTCATCGGTAAACGCTTCGAACATGGCCTGGGCTTCGGAAGAACGGCTCGATTCCACCGCGATATTGAGACCGACAACGTTCAGCGACATGCCGATCTGGTCAATGGTAGTGCAGATGGTGACCAGTTTCCCCAGATGCTTAATACCGGCATCGATGGTTTTGAGGTTCTCCAGAATGCCGTTGCGGCAATCATCCAATTCCCCCAAACCGGACCGCACCACCGCATCAAGATTCTCCAGAAAGCTCTCGCCGGTATCCCCCCTTCCGATTGCCTGGGCCGACTGACGCATTCGGCCGGCCAATAAATTGGCGTCTGCGGACAGAGATTGAAGATCCCGGCCCAGATCCAGAAATTTTTCCTCCACCTCGCCCATAGTCGATTCCAGGAAGTCGGCAATTTCTGGCATCACCGCCAGGATTCGGGGCATCTCCCGAGTCTGGGTCCGAAGACGGCGAAACCGGTTCCATCGCTCGGAGAGCCTGCGAAACCGGACCTCCGTCCAATTAAAAACTCGGTTTATCCCCCGAAACCACCGAGGGGGTTCCCGGTAGCGCATCCGCTTCAGGCGCCGACCGAATGCTAAGATCGAGCCCAAAAGCGGACCGACTTTTTGGCGAGGAACTCTCATATTCGATTTCCGGTGATCACCCAATCAATCCAAGCACCCGCAGTTCTTCGACCAGCTTCTCCTTTTCAATGGGCTTGACGATATAGGAGGTGGCGCCGCCCCGATAGTAAGCCTTAAAGACGGTCTTGGGATCATCCAGGGCGGTCACCATAATCACCTTCACCTCCGAAGCCCCTTGGATGCCCCGGCCCTTTTCATACTCCCGAATCCGGGTGAGGGCTTCATGCCCGTCCATGTTGGGCATCATGATGTCGAGGCAGATCAAATCATAGGGCGCCTGTTCCTCATGGGCCAGCTGAAAGGCCTGAATCGCCTCTTCTCCATCCACCACCACATCGCAGTTGCCGTAATCGGACAGAATCTCCTTGAGTATTCGCCGGGAGATAAAATCATCCTCCACAATCAATATCTTCATCATCTTTCCACTCCTTTTCATACCGTCATCTTAAGCGGTGAAGCAACGTTCTCACGCTTCCGAGTTCCTTTTCGAGGAGGCCGGTCAAGGTGCAGGATTTTTCAATGTCGCCGTTGCGGGCGGCCAGTTTCAGCCGAAAGGAGGATTCCGACATTCGGGGAATATCGGAATCGGTCGTGATTTTTTTCAAACGATCCGCGTGGTTCTCCAGCATGGTATCGTCCCGGGCCGCGATGGCCTCCCGAATCTTCTGTATTTCAGGAGGCGCCTTCTTCAGAAAACGGGTCAGGACATCTTTGAATTCCCGCATGTCACCGTTGTATTTATCCGCAATCCGTTTCAAATCAAACCCGTATTCTTCCAGAATGGAGGCATGCGGCATCTCTACTGTCTGGGCCGGAATATAGGTCTCCAGGGTTTCCAGAAACAGATTTCGGTTGATGGGCTTGGTAATGTAGTCATCCATCCCGGCGGCCAGGCACCGTTCCCGGTCCTGGGGATAGGCATGGGCGGTGAGCGCGAGAATGGGAATCATGTTCCCGGTTCCCCGTATAGCCCGGGTGGTCTCAAGACCGTCCATTCCGGGCATCTGAACATCCATCAGGATGAGATCGAAAAACTGGTCCGCCAGCTTTTCCAGACAGGAGCGGCCTTCTGCGACCGCCGTCACTCGATATCCCTCCTGCTCCAGAATTCCGATCACCACCTTCTGATTGGTGATGTCGTCTTCGGCCAGTAGAATCCGGGCAGGTCCTCGATCTCTCTCTCTTTGCCGGGGTTTGGGGTTCGCTTCATTCGGGGTTTGAACCGCTTCCTTCGAAAGACCGAATTCGAGGGTAAAGTAGAAGGCGGACCCTTCGTCCACCCGGCTCTCCACCCAGATAGCGCCGCCCATCCGCTCCACCAGGCTTTTGGAGATGGTCAGTCCGAGGCCGACGCCGCCGTACTTGCGTCGGCTGGAACCGTCGACCTGGGAAAAGGAATCGAAAATCACATACAGCTTGTCTTCGGGAATGCCGATGCCGGTATCCGTCACGGAAAACCGAAGCCGGACCGTTTCCGCCGACCGTTCCTGACGGGCCGCGGACCCCTCGGTGATCTTTTCCACTCGAATCGTCACCCCTCCGGCCGGCGTGAATTTGACGCTGTTGCGCAGCAGGTTGAGAATCACCTGCCGCAACCGATCGGGGTCCCCGGACATGGACCGGGGCACATCCGGATCGATTTGATAGCTTATGTTCAAGGACTTGTCATCGGCCTGAAACCGCACCGGCACAATGGCCGATTTGATGATGGTTTCCAGATCGAAGGGGGCATTCCGGATCTCCAGCTTGCCGGCCTCGATTTTGGTGAAATCGAGGATATCATTGAGGAGCCTCAAAAGCGATTCCGCCGAGTACTTGGCCATCTCCAGATATTCCCGCTGGTTGTCGCTCAGCTGGGTATCCAGGGTCAGGCCCAGCATGCCGATGACCCCGTTCATGGGGGTGCGGACCTCATGGCTCATATTGGCCAGGAATTCGCTTTTGGCCTGATTGGCCACCTCGGCATCCTCCCGGGCTTTGATCAGTTCCTGTTCGGACCGTTTCCGCTGAACCGCCACCGCAAACAGCGTCGACAGCCGTTCCACCAGTTTGAGGTCCCGATCGGTATAATCCTGCTTCGCATTGGCCAGTGCGATCTGCCCCACCAGTTTGTCATGCATTCGGGCAGGTGCGGCAATGAACCGTTCGATTCGAATGTGGCCCTCGGGGATGCCTGCGGACCGGGGATCCCGGGCCGGGGCATTGGTGAGAAGGGGCTGCTGGTTTTCCAGAACCCATCCCCACAGCCCCCCGAAGGTTTCAAAAACCCCCGGTTTTCCACGCACACCGCAGGAATCCCAGACGCCCTCGGTCATGGTGGGGCAGATCAGGTAACCGGTGTCCGGTTGAATAAATCCGACATATCCGTGAGGGCTTCGGGTCAGACGCAGTGCTTTTTCCAAAACCAGGGATGAAATGTCTTCCAGAGACAGCGGACTCAGCAGGGCTTCGGAGAGTTCCGCCAGGGTTTCGTTGATGGAAGACTCCCAGGCCAGTTCCCGGGTTCGCTTCCGAACTGCGTTTTCCAGAAGATCCTTTTCCCGGCGCAGCAGATCCTCGCTCCGTTTAATGCGAAGCATCACTCGAATCTGGCTCACCAGTTCGGCACCGCCGATCGGTTTGGTGAGAAAAGCGTCGGCGCCCAGGTTGAGCCCCTTGATTCGGCTGGCCGGATCGGTGCGCATGCCCGTGAAAATAATAATGGGAATGTGCCGGGTACGCTCGTCCTCCTTGAGCCGCCGGCAGACCTCATACCCGTCCATCTCCGGCATGTTGATATCCAGGAGGATGGTATCGGGCTGCTGATCCAGGACGGTTTGAATTCCTTCGGCTCCCGAAGATGCGGTCAACACACCGGCCTCGGGGATGTATTTCTGAATCAGCCTGGATACGAAATCCAGAATCTCCCTTTCATCGTCGATCGCTAAAATGGTTTCCATACATTATTTCATTCGGTTGAAGCCGGATGGTACACGTTTGATCCACACCTCGCCGGTTTGCGGATAAAAAAAGATCTTTCGGCCGTCCACGCCGCCGACGTCGACGCTCTTCAAATGAATCGAAGCGGCCTGAAGCACCGCCTCGGCCGCTTCGATATTCATCCGGCCCACCGACGGAATCCGATGCGCCGATGGGCCGGAGTCGAACATATCGGACCCGCCGAAGAGTTTGGCCTCCAATTCCGAGCCCGGAACGCCCCTATCGCGAAACCGGCGGATCATGCCGGTCACCGCGCAGTCGGCGTATTTGTACCGGCGGGTACAGGCGCCGCACGACCCGGGGCCGGTCGGACATCGGGGCAGAAGGGCATGGCACATGGCGGCCAGCCCCAGCCCCGGGTGATGGAAGGTCACGGAAATGCAGGACCCGAGCACCGTCATCACCCGCACCGGGGGGGCCCCGTTTTGATGGATAAACAGCTCCGAAGACTTGAGATACCGCGTCGCCATGTCGGTATCGGGGCGGGTGTCGGCCACGGCGGTCATACCGGCTTGCGATAAATGGTGGAGCTGGCCTGCACCAGAGGCACATTCAGTCCGTTCAGGGTTTCCGAATGGCCCGCGAAGAAGTATCCGCCGGGGAGCAGATACCGGCAGATTCGGCTGAGCACCGTCTCCTGGGTTTTTCGGTCGAAATAGATCAGGACATTTCGACAAAAGATAATATCAAAGCTGTCGTTGATCCCGAAGTAATCGCCCATGAAATTCAACCACTTGAAGGTGACTCGCTCCCGCAGTGCGGGAACCACTCGAACCAGCCCCTTTTGCCGGTCCCTGCTCTTGAGCAGGTATTTCTTTCGAAGCGGCAGCGGAACCGGCGCCACCTTTTCATGGGTATAGATTCCCCGGGCCGCATCCCTCAACACCCGGCTGGAAATATCGGTGGCCAGAATCTCGAACCGGTATCCGGCGCACCGGCTCTTGAATTCGCTCAGCACCATGGCCAGGGTGTAGGGCTCTTCACCGGTGGAGCAGCCGGCCGACCAGATCCGGGCTTTGCGGCGGGCGCCGGCCCCGTAGAGGCGAATCATTTCCGGCAGGGCGGTTTCCACCAGATAGGGAAAATGCTGGGCCTCCCTGAAAAAATCGGTCTTGTTCGTGGTCACCGCATCGATCATGTGGGGAAGTTCGTCTTTGATCCCCCGGTCGCTGAACACGTACTCGGCATAATCCTCATAGTTGTTCATCCCCAGCATCCGCAGCCGTTTCTGCAGCCGGGCCTGAAGCATGGTCTTTTTGGCATCGGGCATTTTGATGCCCAGCTCATTGCGAATGAAGGTGCTGAACCGCAAGAACAACTTTTCCGTCATGGGCTCGAAACCGAACCCGCTGTATCCGCGCTCGCTCATCTCCGTGGTCGGCTCCGAAAATCCGAATTACCCCTCGACCTCCTCCATCAGTTCGGGCTTGGCCTCTTCGCTCACCGAATCCAGGATCGCCAGTTCGTCGGTGGAAAAGACCCGGTCGATATATAGAATGATGATGAACAGGTCGTTTCGCTTTCCGATCCCTTTGATAAACTCGGTGCGCCACCGCATACCGATTTTGGGCGGCGGTTCGATCTGGTTCGGCTCCAGGTCGATCACCTCGTTCACCGAATCGGCCAGGGTGCCCAGCACCACCACCTCTCCTTCCAGGGAAAGCTCCATGACGATGATTCGGGTGTCGAGGGTATTCTCGGTCCGGGACAATCCGAACTTCAACCGAAGGTCCATCACCGGCACCACACTCCCCCGGACATTGATCACCCCCCGCATGAAATCGGGGGTCCCGGGCACCTTGGTGATGGCGGTCAGGTCGAGCACCTCCCGAACCTGGCCCACATTCAGCGCAAAGATCTCCTCCCCCAGTTTGAAAGTCAGATACTGGCCGGCTTCCGTAATGCCTGTTTTGCCCATTTTACACTCCTCTTGTTGATAGTATCACCATTTGTATAAAATGCTCAATATTTTTCGAACCCGTCGTCTTTGAAATCATCCCCGGCCGTTCCGTTATGAAGATGGAATCGGGATGCATTACCGCAAAGCATATTCCGGCCGGAAAGGCAAGTCCGCGGACCCGGATCACGATCTTCGGTTCATCCCGGGACGATTCTTTTTTGAGGACCCCTTCCGCAGGCCGGTGTTTTTTGAAGATAAATCGCTAATACTTTTCGAACTGATCCTCGTTTCCATCGAGTTCTTTGATGCCGATGCGGTAGCGCGGACCCAAAGGGGCCAAGCCCCGCCCCTCCTGCAAAGGGATCAACCGTTCCCTTCCTGTTTCCGGTCGAAGCTCAAAAGCCGGATTGGCAGGCCCCTTTGCGGAATCGTAGTCGCCGCGGTTTCCTGCGGAGGCTTTTCCGACGGCAGGGACCGGTGTATTTCCACCGTTCACCCGGAAAAAGGCCACCGAGCCCTTGAGCTGTTCGGCCTGGCCGGACAGCTCCTCGGAGGTGGAGGCCATCTCCTCGGAAACCGAGGCGTTCTGCTGGATGACCATGTCCAGCTGCTGAATCGCCTTGTTGATCTGCTCGGAGCCGGACCGCTGTTCATTGCTGGAGGCGCTGATCTCCTGGACCAGTTCCGAGGTCCGGCGAATATCCGGCACCAGCTGATCCAGCATCTGCCCGGCCTTTTCCGCGATGTCGATGCTGCCGACGGAGAGTTTGTTGATCTGGGCCGCGGCGTTCTGGCTTCTTTCGGCGAGTTTCCGCACCTCGGAGGCCACCACCGCGAAGCCCCGGCCGTGGTCCCCGGCCCGGGCCGCTTCGATGGCGGCGTTCAAGGCCAAAAGATCGGTTTGTCGGGCGATCTCTTCGATGATCCGGATCTTGTCGGCGATCTCCCGCATGGCGGCGACCGTTTCGGCCACCGCCTTTCCGCTCTCCGCGGCATCCTCTGCCGACTTCATGGCGATCTTTTCGGTCTGATGGGCGTTGTCGGCGCTCTGGTTGATGTTGGAGACCATCTCCTCCATGGAGGAAGATGCCTCCTCGGCCGCCGCGGCCTGTTCGGACACCCCCTCGGACATCTCCTCGGTACTGGCGCTCATCTGCCGGCTGCCGGCCGCCACCTGTTCCGCCCCGGCCTTAACCCCGCTCACCACATGGTTGAGCCGTTTCACCATGGCGGCCAGGGCCTGCATCAGCCGGTCCCGTTCCGAACGATCTCGAACCTCGACGGTCAGGTCCCCCTCGGCCATTCGCTGAGCCATTCGGGTAATCTCGGCCATACAATCCACCAGTGTATTGAGGTTGTCCTTGATGCGGTTGAAATCGCCGTTGTACTGATCGGTGATCCGCTCGGGCATGTCCCCTTTGGAGAGGCTGTCCACATAATCGGCGGCCACATTCAACGGGCCGATTACCGCATCCAGGGTGTCGTTCACCCCTTTGACCACCCGGGCGAAATCCCCCTGGTGCCGGGAGAGGTCGGCCCGGGTTTCCAACCGACCGGCCACCGCCGCCTCGGAGAGTCGGTGGGCGTCTGTCACCAGCGACCGGACGGCGGTCACCGTCTGATCCAGGGCCTTGCCGATTTTTTGAAAGTTCTCCCCCGCCTCCCGGGTGTCTTCATCGAATGAGACCTCCTCAAGGTCGATATCCAGGTCTCCCATCGCCATCCGGCCCAGGTTTTGAACCAGCTTATTCACCTGCCGGGTTTGAAAATCGGAGAGCTTGGCGGCCAAACGGGAGGCCTGTTTGATTTCGGTCAGGTCGGTGATGATCTCCAGACTGCCGATCACCTTGCCTTCCTCATCCTTGACCGGGACCCCGGTGTATGAAATTTCCAGATCCTTGCCTTGAGGATGGGCGTCGGTCTCGGAGGTGACCGGGTGGGCCTGCTGCATGCATCGACCGGTGGCGCACCGCTCGTTCTGGCAGTCGGAGGTTTTGAAATGGTTAAAGCATTTACTCCCCACCACGGCCTCGGGGGACAGTCCGGTGAGGGAGGCGGCGATCTCATTGATGTAGAGAATGGTGAAATCCCGGTCCACGATAAAGGCCGGGGCGGGCATGGAATCGAGGTGGCCCACCAGGGAATCGATGATCCGGTTCATGCCCCGAATGATTTCGGCATACTCGCCCTGATGCTTGTTTGCATCCGCCCGCACATCGAGCCGTCCGGCCACCGCGGCCCGGGCCAGCATTTCGGCTTCGGCGACCAGGGAACCGATGTTCTTTTTCATGGCGGTCAGGCCGGCGTGAATCTGGTCATCTTCCGAAGCCTTTCGGAAATCGGTCGAAATATTTCCGGCCGCCAGGTCTTTGATGGATACGACCAGGTTTTCGAGCCAGTCATGGAGTTCGTTGACCGTCGTCTTCATTTCCCGGTGCCGTCCCTCACAGGAGACCTCCACTTTTTCTCTCAGATCTCCCCGACGAAGCCGTCCGAGCACCCGAAAAATCTCATCCAGGGGCGACAGGGCCGCATCCAGAAGCGAATTGACACCGGACAGCACCTCCCGGCCGACCCCCCGACCCTGATCCGCATCCGTCCGGCTGTCCAGGCTGCCATTCCGAATCTCCTGAGCGAGTCGCCGTATTTCCGCCGGCAGGATTTCAACATCCTTCTCCGTTTCTTGCCATTTTTCAGCCAACATCCCGAACTCGTCACGCCGGTCTGAATCCAGTGTTTCGATATCTCCTTTTTGGGAACCGTTGGCGGCCGCCACCAGACATTTCAGGGGCCGGGTGACGCTTTGAACCGCCAGACCGGCGATCAGAGCGCAGATCAGAATCATAAAAACAACCCCGCCGGCGATGAGCCCCTGTCGATCCTGAAGCCCTCCACCGGCGGCCATGCTCATCGTCCAGATCTGGACCAGAGTAGACAAAGCGATCACCGCGGTAAATCCGATTCCCAGGCGGATGCCCGCTGAATAATGTTTGAACTGCATAGGTGGTTCTCCTTCTTTTCTTTACAATATGGGTTTACAGGCTTATCTCGTACTCAAAACAACGTGGTTTACTATTTTTCATAATCATGGCAACGCCCGCCGCCGGCAGCCCCGTTTCTTTTGGAGAATCCGGGTAGAGGCGCTGACCGCTTCTCCGCAGAACGCAGGCCGGTGATATTCTCACCTCGTTCCGACATGGTTCCATGACTGCCAATAATTGGCCGATTTCGTCCCGATTTTTTGATCGAATCGAAGCGATCAAGTCGTCGCCGGCCAGGGTCCGGGGCTTCCGCACCGCTTCAGTCTTCGGATTTTTGATGTGGGTTTCCATCGCCATGGCGGCTTTCGCCCCGACCAGAAGGAGGAGCGAACCGATTGCAATCATGCTGCCGCAGGTCCATCGATCTTGGTCGGCCATTTTGGCCCTTTGATCCGCCCCGGTTCCATCCGAATTTTTTATGCAGGTTTAGTGCCGCCTCTATGTTATCCTTATTGGCCGCATTCTGATTGACATCCATGCTTCATAATGGGGAAAAGCGGGCTCATTCTCCGGTGATTACGCTGGAGACCTCCTGATTCCGTTATTTTCCATCCGAGTTAATATTTTTCAAAAAAGCTGTCCGGGGAGTCCTCCTTTTCAGAGACATCGATCATGGTCTCTTCTTTATTGGATTTTTCTTTATACGTCGAGGATTTTTTGCGGTTGTTTCCTTTTTTTACGGTCGAAAATTTCAGCGGGTCGGCCGACCGCGGCTGAGGTTGCGAAGGGGTATGGAAATTTCCGAACCCCATGCCATCCGTTTGTTCCACCTTGAAAAACGCCATAATCTCCCGAAGATGTTCCGCCTGGGCGGAAAGCTCCTCGGCGGTGGAGGCCTGCTCCTCCGAGGTGGAGGCCATCTCCTCGGATGCGGAGGAGTTTTGCTGAATCACCGAATCGAGCTGCTGAATCGCCTGGTTGACCTGGGATGCACCGGTATCCTGCTCTTTGGAGGCGGCGCTGATTTCCTGGACCAGTTCGGCGGTCTTTTCGATATCCGGCACCAGGCGGTGCAGCATCTCACCGGCCTCCTCAGCGATCTCCACGCTGGTTCCGGAAAGGGTGTTGATCTCTTCGGCCGCGGCCCGGCTCCGCTCTGCCAGCTTGCGCACCTCAGAGGCCACCACGGCGAATCCCTTGCCGTATTCGCCGGCCCGGGCCGCCTCGATGGCGGCATTCAGCGCCAGAAGATCGGTCTGTCGGGAAATTTCTTCGATGATGGAGATTTTCTTGGCGATCTGCTTCATGGCCGAAACGGTTTCCTCCACCGCCTTGCCGCCTTTGCGGGCGTCTTCGGCCGATTTCAGGGCGATTTTTTCGGTTTCCACGGCGTTGTCGGCGTTCTGCCGAATATTGGACGCCATCTCTTCCATGGAGGCGGAGGCCTGTTCGGCCGAAGCCGCCTGCTCGGCCGCCCCCTGGGACATCTGCTCGGAACTGGCGCTCAATTCCTGAGAGCTGGAACTCATCTCCTGGCTCCCCCGGGCCACATGATCGGCGGAGAGTTTAACCTCCAGGACGATTTCCCGAAGGCGGGCGACCATCCGGCGCAGGTCGTCCGCCAGGAGCCCGATCTCGTCCCGCTGATGGACATCGATGTCGGCCTGAAGGTCCCCACCGGCCACCTCCCGCGCAAAGGAGACCCCCTTCAGAAGGGGGGAACTGATGCCCCGGGCCACCAGGAGCGCAAAGATCGCGACCAGGACCGCGATGATCAACCCCGAAACCGCGATCTGAAGGATCAATCGCCGAATGGGGGCCTTGACCTCGTGCTCGTCGATTTCGGCCAAAAGCGCCCATTTCACCCCTCCGATCGCCACCGGGGCATAGGCGGAAAGCACTTGAGCACCGATGTAATCGGTAACGATCTCCGCCCCCGAATCCCCGGCCAGGGCTTTTTTCACCGCCTCGGAATCGACCCGGCCCCGGGACGGGTTGGCAAAAGATCCTTTCACCGAATGGTAGGTGGGATCATTGTGGGCGTCGGACCGCATGAGATGATCGGACCCGACCAGATAGGTTTCGCCGGATTCGCCCATACCGGTTCGCTCCTGCATAATGGCGTTGATGGCCTCCAGGGACAACTGAAGGGCCACCACCATCTGAACCTCGCCTTTCTGAAGAATGGGGCGGGCGATAAAGGCGGCCGGTTCGTTGTTGCTGGGGGCATAGGGGCGGAAATCCGCAAACCCGAATTGCCGGGTTGCCATGACCTTTTTTGCGAGTTCTCCGAGATTGCTTTCGGCGTACTGGCCGGTGAGTATATTGGTCTGGTAATCGCCTTCATGAATCACCGTATAAAAGATCTCCCCCCGGGGATGAATCAGAAACAGATCATAATAATGATAGGCTTGAATGTAATGGGAGAAAAAGTCTGCATGGTCCCCCGCTTCTTTGGGGACGATCGCCTCTTCAATATCCATTTTGGTGATGCAGGCCCAGTCGAGGCCCGGAATCTTCAGCGGATCATAGGAGACCATGACCAGTTTTCCGTAACTGTCGGTAAAGACGCCTTCTCCCGATTTTCCGGAAAGGGCCGCCTCGATATAAGGGGTGGAGATTTCATAGCCGATGACGTAGCTTCCCTCTCCCATGGTCTTCATATCGCTTCGAAAGGCGATCCTGCCCCGGTGCTTTCCCACCAGGTAGGTCTCTCCGGATTCGCCCATCCCGGCCCGCTTCTGGACGATGTCGTGAATGGGATCGACGGGAAGCTGGAGGGCGATCACCCCGAGGGTTTCATTTCCCCGGCGGACCGGGGCCCCGATAAAGGCCGCAAACCTGCCTCCGGAGGGTCCGTAGGGTTCATAGTCCTGAATGGCGAGTCCGTTCAGGGCCTTTTCAAACAGATGCCCCAGGGGGCCGGCCTTCAACATGCCGGTGGCTGCGTTCTGCCCGAGGTCGGATTCCCTGGCGACCGTGTAGATCACTTCCCCGGCGGGGTCGATCAGAAAAAGATCATAATAGCCGTAGGCGGCGGCATACCGGTTGAGCCAGTCTCCGAAACGTTTTTCGGCATCCAGCCAGGCGGCGCCGCCGACCCGTTCGCCTTCGTACTCGTAGGCGGACTTGAACCCTTGAAGGGCCTGGAAAATGGTGTCGCTGGCCGCCAGGACCTCCACATCCGAAATCCGCTTTCGAAAATAGTCTTCCAGCTGAGCCTGTTTGATCTCCTGAACCGTGGCCAGTTGCTGAAAGGCTTCCCGCTGCAGGAGATCGACCGTCTGGACCAGGACCGCCATATCCGCTTCCCGCTCCCCGAAAAACCGTTCGATCTGTCCCTTTTTAATCTCCCGAACGGCCCGGAGTTCTTCGTAGGATTTTTCCATCAGAGCGTCGGTGCCGAGAATACTGGACCAAACCCCCACCACCGCCAGCGGAATGAGCCCGGTCAGCAGAAAAAACATGATCAACTTCGGTTTCATCGGTATGTCTTTTAAACGCCTCATTACACACCCCCCATTGGTTCAAAACGGTTCAGTGCATTCCGATCCCCTCGTTCTGGACCGAGCGGACAATCTGGGCTACGTCCAGAATCAGCGCCACGGTGCCGTCTCCCAGAATGGTGGCGCCGGACATATGGCGAATGTCTTTGTAGAATTTCCCCAGCCCCTTGATCACCGTCTGATGCTGCCCGATGACCACGTCCACGGCGAATCCCACCCGGTCGCCGTTGGATTCCACGATCACCACCTTTTCGATTTCCGGACGGCCGCCGTTGATTTTAAAGAGGTCCCGAAGACTGACAAAGGAGATCAGTTCCCCCCGAACATTCATCATTCGCCGCTCCCGGGCCTTGTCCGCCTCCGCCCGGGTCAGTTCCACGCATTCTTCCACCGAGAGCAGCGGCAGCACGTATTCTTCCTCTCCGATTCTGACCAACAGGCCGTCTGCGATGGCCAAGGTCAGGGGCAGCTTCAGGGTCAGGGTGGCGCCGAGGTTTTTTCTGCTGTGGATCTCCACCGATCCGCGCAGGCTTTCCACCCGGCGTTTGACCACATCCATTCCCACCCCGCGTCCGGATACGCCGGACACCTGTTTGGCGGTGGAAAACCCGGGGGTGAAGATGAGGGAATGGATCTCTTTTTCCATTAGTTCGGCATCCGGAGGGACCAGCCCCTTTTCCACCGCTTTGGAGAGAATGGCGTCGGTGTCGAGGCCTGCTCCGTCGCCGGAGATATGGATCAGGACATCCGAGCCGGAATGCTCGGCGGCCAGGCGGATGGTCCCCTGCCGGGGTTTACCCAGGGTTTCCCGCACCTCCGGCGGTTCGATGTCGTGGTCGACGGCGTTTCGTATAATATGAATCAGCGGGTCGTTAAGCTGTTCCAGGACATTCTTGTCCAGTTCGGTCTCCTCCCCTTCGGTGACCACGGCCACTTCTTTTCCAAGATCGTTGGAGAGGTCATGGATCAGGCGCTTGAACTTGCGAAAGGTGTTGCCCACCGGCAGCATTCGAATGTTCATGGTGCTGTCGCGCATTTCGCCGGAGAGCCGCTCCACCTCTTCGGCGATGGAGGTCAGCTCCGGGTCCTGCTGAAGGGCGGCTTTTCGGGTGAGCCGGGCCTGAACCGTCACCAGTTCTCCGGCCAGGTCCACCAGGGCGTCCAGCTTCCCGGCCGCCACCCGAATGCTGGAGGAATAGACCAGCGACTTGCGGCGGCGGTCGGCTTCCCGCAAGTGCTGCTGCTCCACCAGGGCCGATTCCAGGGTGTCCCGGTCCACCGCCTTGGCCTCCAGCAGCATTTCGCCCACCCGTTTTTTTCCTTTAAGCACTTTTTCGATCATGTCGGGGGATACCGCGCCTTGCTCCACCAGAATTTCTCCGAGCCGTTTGTTCATCTCTCGGGTTTCGGCCGAATCTCCGCTGTCGAGAATGCGGATGTCGAGCGTGCAGTGTTCCTCCACAAAGATGAAGATGTCCCGAATCGCATTGATGCTCTCATAGGTGGACAAAAAGATATCCCATTGGAAAAAACAGGATTCCGGCTCCAGTCGCTCCAGAGAGGGAATTTTGCCCGTGTGAGCGATCACCTGGCAGGGACCCAGGGACCTCAACTCGTCGATCAGCAGAAGCGGATTGGTCCCGGTAGTGAAGATGTCGGGGGCCGGCTTGAATCCGATCCGATAGATCACCCGGGGCTTTTCCAATGCCTCGTCCGCATAGATATCCTCGTCCGTTTCAACCTCCCGGTCCGGAGCGGCCTCGGGAAGCATTTCCTGAAACGACCGGACGATGGTCCGCTCTTCCTCCGGGTCCACCGCCTCACCGTTGACCATCTTCTTGATCAGGTCACAGGCCGCCAGGGTCAGGTCCACCATTTTTTTCGAGACCCTCAGCTTCCCGTCCCGCACCCGATCGAAAACGGTTTCGATCTCATGGGTGAACGCGGCGATGTCATCGAACCCGAACATGGCCCCGGACCCTTTGATGGTGTGCAGACATCGAAACACATGGCCGATCAGTTCCATGTCGTCGGGCATCTGCTCCAACTCGAGCAGGGAGGATTCCAGGTCCGCAAGCAGTTCAAAGGCCTCCTCCCGGTACACACTACTGTGGTCTTCCATGACAAAACTCCTTGGTTGGCTGGTTCACCAGAGATCAGAAGAAAATTCCTACAGAAACCCGGATATATTCTCATACCATGCGGAGAGGAAATTGCAAAAGATTTTACTGTACAAAATAAATGAATTTCCTGTAAAATCTGTAAAATAAAAACGGAAACCGAACCTTGCCCATTCCCCAATCAAAGGAGGACCCCCTGATGCGCGACAACCGAAAAGCGGCCGTATTGGCGGCCTTTGCCGCCGATTCCCTGGCCCTGGGACCCCACTGGATCTACAACACCGAGAAAATCGAATCCGAATTCGGACGGGTCGATTCCCTGGCGGCACCCGGGCTGAATTCGTTCCACAAAACCAAACAAAAGGGAGATTTCACCCATTACGGCGACCAGATGATGGTGCTTCTGGAGTCGGTCGCCGAAAAAAAGGCCTTTGATCTTCGTGATTTTTCAACCCGGTGGCGGCAACTTTTTGAAGAGTACGACGGGTATGTGGACGGCGCCACCCGCAAAACACTGGCCAATTATGAAAAAGACAAGGGGCCGAAGGAAGCCGGTTCCCCGTCCAACGATTTCGCAGGGGCCGCACGAATCGTCCCCCTGGTCTGCCTCTATTCCGACGACCCCGACCGGTTCGCCGAGGCGGCCCGAACCCAGACCGCCATGACCCACAATGACGAGGCGGTGATCGACGCCTCGGCCTTTTTCGCCCGGGTGGTCTGTTCGGTGCTTCAGGGGGCCGGACCGACTGCGGCGATTCGAGAGACCGCGGAATTGGAGGCATTTTCCATGTCCCCCATCTCCATGTACATCGAACCCGGCCTGAAATCCAAAGATGAAGACACCGTTTCAACCGTCAAACGGTTCGGTCAGGCCTGTGAGATCGATCAGGCCTTTCCGGCGACGGTTCACCTGATCGCCAAATATGAAGACAACCTGAAAGAGGCCCTGATTCAGTCGGTGATGGCCGGCGGAGACAGTGCGGCCCGAGGCAGTGCGGCCGCCATGGTACTGGCCGCTCACCTGGGCATGGATGCCGTGCCTCGGGCATGGATCGAGGGAATGAACCGAATCGACGAGATTCGATCCCTGATGGATCAAATCGGATAAGCCGCCCTTCGGAATGGGTGTGCTTCTCGCCCATTCCGCCCCACCCATCATTCCGGTCTGGAAAAACGGCCGGATGAGGTGATTCCCTTCGGGGAGGATGAGTTTAAGGACTTTTAATCAGCGGCAGCACGAGTTCGCCGGACCCGAATCGCCTTCACCACCTCCGGGTAGACGTGGTCGACCAGCACCCGGTACCCGTCGGCATTGGGATGGATGCTGTCTTCCTGGTTCAGGGCGGGATCTCCGGCCACCCCCTCCAGGAAAAAGGGAATGAAGATGATATCGAACTGCTCGGCCAGGGCCGGGTAGATTTCGGCAAAGGCACCGGTGTATTCCCGGCCCAAATTGCGGACCATCCGCATGCCGGCCAGGACCACCACCACACCGTTTTTTTGAAGGATGCGGATGATCTCCGCGATATTTTCCCGGGTCACCTCGGGGTCCACCCCCCGAAGCCCGTCATTGGCGCCGGTTTCCAGGATGACGATATCCGGTTTGAGGGTCAGCATCCACTCGGTCCGGGACCGGGTGCCGCTGCTGGTCTCTCCGCTGATGCCCGCATTGACGACCTGAAAATCGAAACCTTCCGCCTGAAGCTTTTCTTCCAAGAGGGCCGGATAGGCCCGATCCCGGGGCAGCCCGTAGCCTTCGGTGAGGCTGTCGCCCATGGCCACGATGGTCCCCTCGTAGGCGGTTTTTTCCACCGGCGGGGGCGGGGTGTTCTGGGGCGCCGGTGCTTCGGGCTTCCGGTCGCATCCGGTGAGAAGGAGAGCCCCGATCCATAAGGTGGCGGTTATCAGAGCCGATATCCTGTGCAGGTTGTACCCCCGTATCATTCACCTATTCCTCCGTCTGTTCTCTCAAAAAAATGACCGGACGTTGTTTCAAAATCGAAACGGATGCCGACAATCCGACCCCGATCACCAGCAAAACGGTGGCCAGGACCATCAGCAGGCTCGCCGCCGGGTAGGGGCGGTAGGGGATGTCGAAGACCCGGTCGCTGATGATCCAGCTTCCTGCCTGGGAAATCACCAGAGCGAGCAGAGCGCTGATGAGCCCGATGGCCAGATTTTCCAGGGTGAAGACGGTAAGCACGAACCGCCCCTTAGCCCCGAGAATCTTGAAGTAGACCGCCTCCTGAACCCGGGCGAACCGGGTGGCCAGAACCGAACTGATGATGATCAGCACCCCGGCGATGATGCTGAAGACGGTAAAAAACCGAATCACCAGAGAAAACCGATGGACGATATCGGCGAAAGCGGCGATGGTCTGGGTAACGTCGACGGCGGTAACGTTGGGAAACCGGGTGATGATTCGGTTCTGAACCGCCCCGATCTCGTCCCGGTCCACCCGAACGGCCGTAAAAATCGTTTGAGGGGCCTTCCGCAGCATGGAATCCCCGGGAAAGACAAAATAGAAAAAAGGTTTCATCGACTCCCGGGTGCGGGTTCGAATGCTGGAGACGGCAGTCTCCACCGGCACCCCCTGAATGTTGAACCGGATGCGGTCGCCGATCGCCATCGGCTTCATCTCCGCCACCGTGTCCAGGACCGAAACCTGAAGGCCCTCCAGGTCGGCTCGGAACAAAGAATCCCCGAGCAGCATGGCTTCATCCTCCAGCAGATCGTCCCGATAGGTAAGATTAAAGGGGCGAGCCAGGTTGTCGCCCCGCCGCTTGCGCTCTTTTTCCCGGTCGATCTTCTCGCCGTTGATGGAGACCAGCCGGGACCGGATCACCGGATAATACCGGGGCGTCATTCCCAGAGTATCGGAAAAGGCATCCACCTGATCCGGCTGAATATCGATAAAAAAGAGGTTGGGGGCATCCGGCGGATAGGACCTTACAAAAGCGGCGTCGAGGTTCTCCTCTACCAGATAGATGGAAAAGACCACCGCCAGGGCCGCACTCAACGTGATGATCACCGCCCGGGTGGCGTTTCCGGGTCGGAACAGCCCCCGCAGGGCCTGTCGAAGCGCCAGGGACCGGACCGGCAGACGCCGCACCCCGAAGAGAATCCCCTGGGTGGCCAGGCCGGTCAAGACGATCAGCCCCACAATCCCCAGGATGAAATAAGACCCGATTCTTTTGTCCTCCAGCTGCCACAGGACCATCCCCACGAAAAACAGAAAAATGGTCAAGGCCGCCAGATAAAAGGGAACGGACCGTCGATTTTCCGCCGATTCCTTGCGGAACACGGCGCTGGGCTTGATCTCCCGAAGGTGATGCAGGGGAATGAAGGCGAACAGCGCCACCACCAGAATCCCCAGGACGAGCCCTTCCAGGACCGCCCGCCAGGAGATGACCAGGTGCAGGTTTTCAGGCAGAAGGTTTCCGAAAAAAAGCGGCAAAGAAAACTGAAGTCCGAACCCGAGAATCAGGCCCAGGGCGGTGCCGATCAGCCCCAGCACCGCCACCACCGCCAGGTAGTGACCGACCACGAAGGGGCCGGTGCCGCCCACCGCCTTTACCACGGCGATGGTTCTTTCTTTTTCCTTCAAAAGCGCGGTCAGGGCGCTGCGAATGCCGATCCCCGACAGAAGCAGGGTGAAGATGGCGATCAGGGCCAGAAAGAAGAGGAAGTTGTCGAAAAAGCGTTTGATTCTGGACCGGGCGGTTCGATAGGTTTCCACCCGTTCCTGCCCGGCCACGGCCGCCAATCGGAGATCCTCGGCCGTCTGCTCCAGGTTCGATCCTTCGGGCAGTTCGAGCATCAGGTAATACCCGACCCGGCTGCCCCGCTGAAGAAGGTCGAGCTTTTCCAGGTCCGCCATGTCGATAAGAATTCTAGGGCCGAAGGAGAGAAAATTGACCGGCCGATCCGGTTCATGGGTGACCACGTCCGCAATGGTCAAAACAGCCTCCCCCACGTGAAGCCGGTCCCCTATGGCGAGTCCGAGACGGTCCAGCAGGGCCCGTTCCACAATGGCGGCGCCCGGGGCCAGCACCGACCGGAAGGGACGCCCCGAGGCCAGCTCCACTCGGCCGTAAAAAGGATATTCCGGCCCCACCACCTTGAGGTCGGCCAGCAGGGTCTTCTCCCCCTCGGAAGGCCGGACCACCGAATAGAACTCGTAGATTCGAAGGCTTCGGGCCTTGCCTTCGGCCTCCAGGTCGGCCACCGCGTCCAGCAGGGCCGGCGAAAAGGGATAATGGGCGTGAAGAATGATATCCCCGGAGTGAAGGGCCCGGGCATCCTGCAGCAGAGACCGGTTGATGCTTTCGCTGAATCCGTTCACCGCCACGATGGTCAGAATGGACAACGTGACGCAGAGCACGAACACGGCGGCCTGCTTCCCCGACCGGGTGAGCTGCCGAAGAATGAACCGCTTATGCAGCATGGCGCCGTTCTCCCACGATTCGGCCGTCGCGCAGGGTGACGGTGCGATCCGCGGCGGCGGCGATATCCGGGCTGTGGGTCACCATCACCAGGGTGGCGCCGTGCTCTTTTCGCAGGGCCAGAAGCAGATCCAGGATGGCGTCGCTGTTCTCTGAATCGAGATTGCCGGTGGGCTCGTCGGCGAAAATGATCTCGGGCTCGTTGACCAGGGCCCGGCACAGGGCCACCCGCTGTTTTTCGCCCCCGGAGAGCTGATGGGGATAATTGAAGCGCCGGTCCGCGAGGCCGACCCGTTTCATGAGGGCCTCCGCTTTATCCGGCGCCCGGGGGTCGCCCCGCAGTTCAGCCGGCAGCATGACGTTTTCCAAGGCATTCAGGGAAGGCACCAGGTGAAAAGACTGGAACACGAATCCCAGGGTTTCATTGCGAAAGGGCGCCAGTTCATCCTCTTTGAGATCGGTGATGTCGGTCTTGCCGATCCATACGCTGCCTGCGGTGGGCCGGTCCAGACCGGAAAGAAGGGTCAGCAGGGTGGTCTTTCCGCTGCCGCTGGCCCCCTCCACCACCAGGAACTCTCCGGCGGGGACCCCGAAAGAGATATCCTCCAGGATCGGGATTTCCCGTTTTCCGATGCGATAGGTTTTGCTAAGATGTCGGGCTTCAAGTAAGTGCATGGGTGTCTCGGGTCTTCCCCTCCGGTTTAGGTTGAGATAAAACATAAGCCGTTTTTATGGGATGTAAACCCGACCCTCACCCCGCCTATTCGGAGAGCCCTCGCATCAGGGCCGCGGCATTTCGGCCCAGCACATCATGGTTGTATCCCCCTTCCAGGACGGCGAAACAGCCGCCCCCTCCGGTGCGGGCGGTATCCCGAACCATTCGTCCGATCTCGAAATAATCCTCGGTTTCCAGCAGACCGCCCCAGTCTTCCTTGTGGTGGTCGAAACCGGCGGAAATGCCGATGATGTCGGTCGGCCGCTCCGAAAGAATCAGACCGATATTGCGGAGGTACAAATCCCGGTCCCGCTCCTGGGGGTTGTAGATATCCACCCAGTCCTTCTTTTCAAGGATATTGATGTTTCCGT
The DNA here is from genome assembly GCA_964573705.1 of uncultured Desulfobacterales bacterium. Classification (GTDB taxonomy): domain Bacteria; phylum Desulfobacterota; class Desulfobacteria; order Desulfobacterales; family Desulfococcaceae; genus JAABSQ01. Next base: position 3,455 of record CAZNLT010000064.1, on the reverse strand, counting down.
CTCCGTAGTGAAGATCGACATCGAGGACCAGGGCGGTGTCGATCTTCTTTTTTCGCTGAAGGTACAAAAGGGCCACGGCCATGTTGTTGAAATAGCAGAACCCCCAGGCGGAATCTGCCGAGGCGTGGTGGCCCGGGGGCCGGATGATTCCGAAACAGGGTTCGGTCAGTCCGATCTCCGCAGCCTGAACGGCCCCGCCCGCCGCCAGCGCGGCGATCTCGTACAAGCCCCTTTTTTTCACATTCTCGATGTGCCGCGGGGTATGGGCCGCGGCGATATCCGATTCATCCGCCGGGGTCGCCTCGATCCACTCCGTTCCCGCGGGAACCGCCTCCACGATCACCTCCATGCGGCCGGCGGCAGCGGCCGGATCACTGGTGTACACCGAATAAAAACTCTGATGAAAAACAACCTTCATATCGCCCTCCGAATCGGATCAACCCTTTTGGATTGACAACTTGCAGGCAAAGGGTATAACCCAGGTTAAAAAATCATTGAAAAACAAAATCCAGTGGCTATCTTTACCGGGTAAAGAACGGTTTGGTCAAATTCAAACGGTCCGATCGCCTCGTTTTTAATCCTACAAAAAATGGGTTCATGCCATGGAAAAGACGACCCTTATGTACATGGTTGCCGTACTTCTGCTTTCCGGCGCCGCCCTCGGGGTGCTCTACGAAACCGGAACCCTTGAAGACCGTGCTCCCGAAGTGCATCGGTTCCTGAAAACCCATCTTCCTCCGAAAATCTCCTATGTCAAGTGGCGAAACGCCAACGGCACCCGCCATGCCCCCCTCAATTCCCATCTGAACACATTCAAGACGGAGGTCCTGAAATTCCTGTCCGACGAATCCGACTTGCTGGATCAGTTGACGCCCAAGCGATTTCGGGATAAAGAGGGTGCGGATGTGGTATTCAATTATCGGCCGGGCCCCGAAAAACCGCCGGACCGGATCTATACCTGGATCGATCAACGAGGGGTCAGGCATTACAGCAACATTCGGCCTCGGCAGAATGATTCCGAAATCCGGGAAATACCTTGGGACCAATGATCCGATCAAATGATCCGATCAATTGAATAGGAGATGATGCCATGGCGGACATGTTCGCGGATTACAAAAAAGGATTGAAGGAAAAGCAGACTCGGCCGGAACAGCCGGCGGATACACCGGCCGCTTCCGGCGGCGAAAAATTCGAATTCCTTCACCGGGGCGCATTTACCATGCTCCGGATTCGATTGGCGGCTGAGGAACGGATCAAAGCGGAATCCGACGCCATGGTCGCCATGAGTGCCAATGTGAGCGTCGAGGGCAAGCTGGAGGGCGGGGTTCTCGGCGGCCTGGGTCGCATGCTTTCGGGCGAAAAATTCTTTTTCCAGACCCTGCATGCCCAGCGCGGGCCCGGAGAGGTCTATCTCTCCCCCGCCATCCCCGGCGACCTGATGGATATCGAACTGGACGGCTCCCGATCCTATGTGCTCCAGAAAGACGGATTTTTCGCCGGCACCGAGGGGCTGACCATCACCACCAAAATGCAGAACCTGGCCAAGGGGCTGTTTTCCGGAGAAGGTTTTTTCGTGATTCGCGTCTCCGGACGCGGCACCCTCTTCGTCAGCTCCTACGGCGCGATTCATCCCATCGAATTAAGAGACGGCGAGGAAATCATCATCGACAATTCCCACCTGGTGGCCTGGCCGGAGGCAATGGAATACCAGATCGAAAAAGCGGCTTCGGGATGGGTCTCCTCCTTCACCTCAGGGGAGGGGCTGGTCTGCCGGTTTCGCGGACCGGGCCGGGTGCTGATTCAGACCCGGAACCCCAGGGGGTTCGCCTCCTGGATTCGCCATCTGATGCCCGGCAAATAGGATCGGCGGTCGATGGACGGGACAGCGGCCGAAAAACCGATCCCCTCCCCTTCCGGCGTCTACTCGGGCGGCGCCTTTTTTCGCCAGGACCGAACCTTCGGTACGCTGACCGTAAACGCCTCGGGTCTGCAATATCAGGGTGATCCGGAACCCCTCTCTTTTCCGCTGAAGGGCCTGGTCCTGGAAGCCGGCGGCGCCAGCGACAAAACCCTCTTTTTTACCCATCCCCGATTTCCGGACCGGACCCTTTTCACCACCGATACCCGAATTCTGAAAGACCCGACCTTCACCGGCCATGCCGCTCTCGAACCGATGGTTCGCCGAATTCAGAAGGCGCGGATTCGTTCCCGGATGATCCTGGCCGGATTTCTGGTGATCCTTCTGGGGGGATTCGCCTCCCTCTTTCTGTTCAAGGAATCCCTGGTCATCGCCGTGGCCGACCGAATTCCGGCCCGGTGGGAAGCCAGACTCGGACAAAGCGCTTTGAGTCAACTGAAAGCGGGAAACGAATTCATCGAGGATACGGCCATCCGGGACCAGTTGAGGGAGATCACCGACCCGGTGTTTCAAGGCATCCCCGAGACTAAGTACGATTTCCGGGTTTATCTTGCGAGAAATCCGGAAATCAACGCCTTCGCCCTGCCCGGCGGGATCATCGTTCTCAATTCCGGGCTGATCCTGTCGGCGACCGGGCCGGAACAGGTGGCCGGGGTGCTGGCCCACGAGGCCGCCCATGTGACGCTTCGTCACGGACTCAGACAGGTCATCGGGACGGTGGGCCTGTTCGCCCTGGTACAGGCCCTGTTCGGGGATGCCACCGGGCTGATGGCGGTGCTGATCGACAACAGCGCCCTGCTGCTCACCCGAAAATACTCCCGGGATTACGAACGGGAAGCCGATGAAACGGGCTGGAAGTATTTAACAGCGGCCGGCATCGACCCCCGCGGCATGATCTCTTTTTTCGAACGCCTCCTCGAAGAAACCCGAACCGGCGAAACCCTTCCCGCCGGTCTGGGTGACGCGCTCAATTTTCTCAGTACGCATCCCGCCACACCCGAGCGAATCGATCGGCTGCGGGAAAAATGGGCGGCGGTAAAGCACCAATCCGGCGGTTTTCGAAGCTTGACGGTCGATTTTCCGGATCTTCAGGACCGGATTCGGCGGCTGGAATGATCTTGCACTCCGGCCTCTTTTGAGATATGGAAAATTCCGAACCCTTTGCCGAGGAGGTGAATATGGATTGGGACATGGTGGTGTTCGGCGATTTTACTTTGAAGCAACTGGCCGTTTACGGCGGCGGAATCATCGCCCTGCTGGTGGTGATCTCCTTTGTTCGCAAAATGTTCAGGTCCGAGGAGGATACCAGCGAACATGTGCAGTTGGTTCGGTGCAAAAGCTGCGGATGGCAGGGAAAGGTCAGCCGATATGTGGGCCGCTGCCCCCAGTGCAATGAATCCCTCGGCGATCGGCGGGCCAAGCCGCAAAAAAGAGCGGGAGGGACCCCCCCCCGGCGACGGCCCCAAAACCCCCCCGGGGCAATCCCCCCCCCCCTTCAATTTAATGGGAACCGATGAAGCCCCAAAGAGGAAACCGA
>CAZNLT010000063.1:0-28560 GCA_964573705.1 uncultured Desulfobacterales bacterium | reverse complement strand
GTCATGTCGAGCGGCGTTTCACGGTCCAGCGCATGGTCGACGACTACCTGGACGTCTACGAAACGATCCTCGAATCGCGCCGAACCGAGAATTGCATCGAATCGATTTCCTGAACAAGAATCGACTTCTTGAATAGACCGCGGGGGAAAAATCATGGCCCATAACGATCCCATCATTCAACGCTGGAAAAACAACCCGGTGCTCACGCGCCACGACGTGCCCTATCCGGTGGCCACGGTTCACAACGCGGGCGTGGTTCGGCACGACGGCCGTTACGTCATGCTGTTCCGGTCGCATCTGCGCAACGGGCGTTCCATCATCGGCCGGGCCGACAGCGAAGACGGGTTTTCCTTCACGGTTCATTCCCATCCCTTTCTTTTCCCGGCGACCGACGGCGTTTTCGCCGAATATGAAGCCTTCGGGGTCGAAGACCTGAGAATTTGCCCGGTGGAAGACGGCTACCTGCTGACCTACAGCGCCTATTCCCGGCACGGCGTGCGCATCGGCCTGGCGCGCACCCGGGATTTTACCACAGTGGAACGTATTGCGCTGATCACCCAGGCCGACCTGCACAACGTGGTCATTTTTCCGGAAACCTTCGGCGGGCGGTATGCCCGGCTGGACCGGCCCCACTCGGAAATCTCGCCCTGGTCGATCTGGATCTCCTATTCTCCCGATCTGATCCACTGGGGCGATTCGCGGGTGATCATGAAGCCGGCGGCCTATCACTGGGACGAAATGAAAATCGGCCCCGGCGCCCCGCCGTTCAAAACCGAAAAGGGGTGGCTGCATATTTATCACGGCGTGTTCAAGACCATGTCCGGAAGCGTGTATCGCCTCGGCGCGGCCCTGCACGCCCTCGACGATCCGGCCGAAATCCTCGGGGTTTCCGACCAGTGGATTCTGCAACCCGAGGACCCCTGGGAAGTCAGCGGTTATGTGCCCAATGTGGTCTTTACCTGCGGCGCCGTTCCCGAAGCCGACGGAACTGTCAAAATCTACTGGGGCGGCGCGGATACCGTCATGTGCGCCGGCACAGCCGTCATCGAGGATTTGGTGGGACTCTGCATCGCCGATCCCCGGCCGCCGTTGTAGAAATTTTTCGGGTTTGCGGGATGGGATGACGAACCCGGCCATCAAACTCGACACCCTCCGACTTCCGAGTCGGAAAACGTTGATCGACATCAAGGATAACCGGATATGCGTTCAGAAAAACGGCGGAAACTGAAAGTCAACCGAAAAGCGGTCAAGATCGTGGGCGACACCTCCCGGGTGATCACACGGCCTCATTTTCCAGATGAGAAAGATCGTATTTCCAGGATCATTCGGCGCATACTGGAGATGCCGGCCCCGGCGGCCGACCGCTTGATGGCGCGGATAACGATCGACTTCGCCGACCGGCATAAAGACATCGAACAGGTTTTTGAACGGCGCCTGGCCGAGGTGAAAGCGTATCTGCCGCGGGAGACGAGGCTCAGCGAAGTGCAAAAATCCCTTATCGGCGCATACTTCACTCAAGAATATTCGATCGAATCGGCCGCCCTTTTCAACCCTTCCATAGTCGCCCACCCGGATCAGCGCCATCTGAAAAAGGGCAGCCTGCGGTTCATCATGAGCCTGCGGGCCACCGGCGAAGGGCACATATCGTCCATCGTCTTTCGCGCCGGCGTCCTCGACCGGCACAACCGGATTCTTTTCGACCCGGTCAGCGATTTCGTGGAAACCCCGGATCGGCGACTGGACCCGGTCTACAAAGGCAATCCGTTCCGGTGCAAGCTGGACGAGATGGGGGCCGCCGATGAAATCAGCGCCCACATTCTCGACCGGCTGCCCGAGGATTTCGCCCACAACGCGATGTTGGAACAGATGGACCGGCTTCGCGCGGCGCCGCGCTACGACGAGGCGCGACAGAACCGGACGTTCGAGATCATGTGCTGGCTGGCCGACTCCAATTACGAGGTGAGCTTCCGCGCCGATCACCGCATTTCCGAGCGGGTGATCTTCCCGGTTTCGAAAAACGAAAGCCGGGGCATCGAGGACGCCCGGTTCGTGGCTTTTTTCGACGACCGGGGCGAGGTCACCTATTATGCTACCTATACCGCCTACAACGGCAGGGCGATCCTGCCGCAATTGATCGAAACCAGGGATTTCATCACCTTCAATGTGCTCACCCTGAACGGTAAGGCCGTCAAAAACAAGGGCATGGCGCTGTTCCCGCGCAAAATCGGCGGCCGCTACGTCATGCTTTCGCGCCAGGACGGCGAAAACAACCGGATCATGTTTTCGGACAATATCCATTTCTGGCATAAATCCCAAATTATTCAGGCGCCGGAACAGCCGTGGGAGTTTATCCAGATCGGCAACTGCGGTTCTCCCCTGGAAACGGACCAGGGCTGGCTCGTACTCACCCATGGCGTCGGGCCGATGCGGCAGTATTGCATCGGCGCCGTCCTCCTGGACCTTGAAAACCCCGCCAGGGTCATCGCCCGCCTGGACGAGCCGCTGCTGACGCCCCATGCCGGCGAGCGCGAAGGCTATGTTCCCAATGTCGTCTATTCCTGCGGGGCGCTCATTCACAACGACGAATTGGTCATTCCCTACGCCATGTCCGATATCAATGCCGGTATCGCCACCGTTGCAGTCAGCGAATTGCTGAACGGTATGCGTACGACAGCTTAGCGTTGATCCCAGCCTCAAATACTTTTTCTTAGGGTATCCCTGACCGAGACGGTCCGAATCGAGCGAATCCCGCCAAGCGAATGACGGCACTTTCAGGCGCGAAACAAAGGTCCGATAGGAATCGGCATAGGGCGGAAAAACGAGGGTATTTCGTTCATTACCAGGTGAACGAAAAACACTGGATGAATGGAATAAAATGGCCAAAAATCTTTTTGATATGGAATAGGCAATCGGAGCTGGCCCGCATGTACGAACACCTTACGCGATGGTAATCTTTGCGCGCAACAGAGAGGATCTGGAACATCAGATTATTTCATTGCATGCGCAAAGGGCGTATCATTGTCACGGACTATTTGCGCAAGATCCGGCTGCGGCCGTGCGGACCGATATTTTTTTTGATCGACGAGATCGGTTTGGATCATGGTCAGCGATGAAGGGGCCGGATTCGACCTCGAACGACTCGACTTCGGACCGGGTCAAGAGGGCTGCTTCGGATTGTTCAGCATCCGCGAGCGGATCACGCTGATCGGGGGCAGTCTGGAAATCAAGACCGCTCCCGGCCAGGGCAGTCGTTTTACGCTGGTATTTCCCAGGACCATTTCCACTCAGATATCGGCGCTCCCATAGTCAGCCGGGATGAAATCAAAAGCCGGATTTATGGAACGGCCGTCCTTTTCCTGCTTCGGCTCCAATACAGGCAGCAGCTCCGGAATGGTCGGCAACCGCAGGTCGTGGAAACCAGCAAAACCCTTCCGGTTCGAATTCTGAAGGCCGAAAAGCGCCTCCTCATAAGAAAGCAGGTGGGGTCTCCCGGACCGCTGCCACATCAGGCCGGTGGCCTGGATCGGTCACCACCTCTGCTTGTGCCGCCGGCCGGTTTCGGGCATATGGACGGGGGCGGTCAAATGCATGCTATTTATTCTCCTCCCCCTCTTTGTAATCCAGAATAATCGTCTCCCGGTTCTCTTCTTCGGCCGATTTGCCGGTCTTTGTGTCCGGTTCAACTCCTCCTTCTTCGGCGGAGGCGAGGTTTTCGTCCGGGTTCATGACGTCTTCGTCTTGGGGCAGGGAATTGGTCAGGTCGACTGTCTCCTGCGGCTCCAGTTCCTCGGGGATGGCGCTGAAAGGGAAGGGTTCCTTGGGTTCGCTCAGGCTCAGATATCTCAGGACCTTATAGGCGTATACGGTCAGCATGTGCGACAGGGATTTGACGGAGTCCACCTGCTTGACGAAAAGAAACAGGCTCAGGAACTGGACGAGGGTCAGCACCAGAATCGAAAAGACCAGAATCACCAGCACGACGATAAAAAAGAGGGTGAAGATGAATCGGACGGCGACATTTTTTCGGGCCAGAAAAAACCGCATGATGGTTTTTAGGACGTTTAACAACCAATTGATGATTTTGTTCATGTAAGTCTCCTTTTTTTATCGAATTTTACCAATTTTCATTTCCACTCGGGATAGCAGAAAAACCCCGCCGGGTCAATAATTAACCTCATCTCGCATCCATTTTTGAAAATCGGACAATTCCCCGTTGCTTTGCGCGTAAGGAATCAGTTCCGCGACCTGAGCCGGGGAAATATCCAGATGTATGAAAATCTTTTTTTCCAGTTTCTCGGCCTGTTTCCAGGTTTCCCGAATTCGGGCCCGGTACTCGGGGGTGGCGCCGTATCGCTCCATAATATAGCCGAGCCGGTCGGCCATAAGCGCCACCCGGTCATGGAGGACCCGTTTGTCCGCATAATTGACCACCTCCGCTTCGGTGGGCGGCCCTTGATCGGTGTTGACATCCAGACGCACATGCTGGCGGACCAGATCGGCCACTTCGGGGTAGCCTTCTCGGATCAACACCTCGGCGCCGGTATCGGTATGCATCTCTCCGGTTTTGATAGAGCGGGTCTTGGTGATATCGTGGAGCAGGGCCCCTGCCCGAATCAGGTCCCGGTTCAACGAAATATCATGGGCGTGAAGCCGGTCGGTCAGCAAAAGCGCCACCCGACAGACCAGCAGGGAATGGGCCACGATATGCCCCATCATCTCCATTTCCTGAATCAGCCGGTAGCATTCTTTTCTGGATGGAATGTTCATGGACCGGCTAATTGGTCAAACTCTGGATGGGGGCCGGGATTCTGCCGCCGTGTCGAATAAAGGGATTGGCCCCCCGGGCGTTGTTGACCTGCATAATCACCGATTCGCCGAGCAGCCCTCCGAAAAAAGCCCGGTCCCCTGCCTTTTTTCCCGGCACCGGAATCAATCGGGTGGCGGTGGTTTTTCGGTTGATCACGCCGATGGCCATTTCATCGGCGATGATGGCCGCTACCGTGTCTTCGGTGGTGTCGCCGGGGATGGCCACCATGTCCAGCCCCACGGAGCAGACGCTGGTGATGGCCTCCAGTTTTTCCAGAGAGAGATGACCCTCTTCCGCGGCCCGGGAGATATTGAGGTCTTCGCTGACCGGAATAAAGGCGCCGCTCATGCCCCCGACCGAGGAACTGGCAAAGGCCCCGCCCTTTTTGACCGCGTCGTTGATCAGGGCCAGGGCTGCGGTAGTGCCGGGCACCCCGATGGCCAGAAGCCCCAGACTCTGAAAAATCTCTCCCACGCTGTCGCCGACGTTGGGGGTGGGCGCCAGAGACAGGTCCACCGCACCGAATTGGATGCCCAACCGGTCGGCCACCTCCCCGCCGATGAGTTCCCCTACCCGGGTCACTTTATAGGCGGTGCGTTTGATCAGCTCGGAAATCTGGCCCAGTTTCAGGTCGGGCTGGGCTTCCAGAGCCCGGTCCACGGCTCGCTTCACCACCCCCGGACCACTGACCCCGACGTTGATGACCGCATCCGCCTCGCCGATGCCCAGGTAGGCGCCGGCCATAAAGGGGATGTCCTGGGGGATGTTCGCGAAGACGCAGAGCTTGGCGCAGGCCAGGCCGTCGCGGTCGGCCGACAGTGCGGCCGCCTGTTTGATGGTCTGGCCCATCAGCAGCACCGCATCCATGTTGATCCCGGCTTTTGAGGAGGCCACATTGACGGAAGCGCAGACCCGGTCGGTTTCACTCAGGGCCCGGGGAATCGCCTCGATAAGGGCCCGGTCCCCCCGGGCGATGCCTTTTTCCACCAGGGCCGAAAAGCCGCCGACGAAATCGATGTTCACCTCCCGGGCGATGTCGTTGAGGGTTTTGGCCACTTCCACCATCTGGTCCGCGGAAAAAGAGGCCGCAGCCACAGCGATCGGGCTGATGGAGATGCGCTTGTTGACCACCGGAATACCGTATTTGTCTCCGACCTCGTTGCAGGTCGGCACCAAATTCCGGGCCAGACCGATTATTTTTTTCCGAATATTTTTCTGGAAGGTGCCTGGGTCATGGCTTGCGCAGTCGAGAAGGTTGATGCCCAGGGTAACGGCTCGAACATCGAGATGTTCATTTTTGAGCATTTCAATGGTGGATATGATTTCACGTTGGGTCAGCATAAGATCTTTGAGCTTTCTTTTGTTCTATGTGGACAAACAGATCGGCGCACCTCTACCATCGGGGTGGGCCGCTTCGGTCGGTTTCCGGCAAACCGGGACGGACCTTGATAATCCGTTCCTTTTTGATTTGAACGGTTCCCGGTTTGGCGCCCCGGGGTTTGGTGACGTACCTTGCCAGTGTGCAGGCCACCGGGGTGGTGCCGGCGTTTCTGGCCTTGCTGTGATAGGCCGCAATGGCCGCAGCCTGCTGAAGGACCGCCTTGTCCGGCTCGGCGTCGGACCGGGCCCGCAGAACCACATGGCTGCCCGGCGCCCCCCGGACGTGGAACCAGAGGTCATTGGGGCGGGCCACCTGAAGGCTCAAATAATCGTTGTCCACATCGTTTTTTCCCGCCAATACGGTCCAGTCGCCGGGAAGCCGGTATTCATAGACGCGGATTCCCTCCATGGTTTTGGCTTGGGGAGGTGTATTCATGATCGGCTTATCTCTTTTGCTATGTTACCAGCCAGATGGCCTGGTTGGAGGCTCGGCTGAATATGTAACTGGATACGCTGTCCATGAAAAAGGCCTTGTCGACCCCCCGTCGGCCCATGACGATGGTGCCGTAGCCGCCTTTTTGGGCTTCCTCCATAATGGTCTTGCCCACCCTGCCCATGGTTTTTTCGATCTTCCTGACCTCGATCCGATCCTCGGGGATGCCGGCGTTTCGAAAGCGTTTGTAGGTATGGCTCATGAAGCTTTCGATGCATTTTTTATCCCCCAGGGAGACGATGTACTCCACTTCACCCTCCGAGTCCTCGAAATCGATGGGACAGTAGTCTCTTAATTTGTGAATCACATGAACCAGCGTGATTTCCACATTCGGGTTGCCGCCGGTGATGAAGCTGACATGATCCACGGCCCGCAGAGCGCTTTCGGAGCCGTCCACAGCCACCAGAATCTTTTTCGACTCCACCTTTCCGTCCACCACCCAGAGCGGAATCACCTGATATTGTTCCACCAGTTTGGCGGTGAGGCTGCCCATGAAGATCTCCTGTACCCGGGAAAACCCCCTGCGTCCGGCTACCAGGGCATCATACCTGCCTTTCTGGGCATGTTCGACGATGTCCTTTTCCAGCCCCAGTTTCCGGGTTTCGGTCTTGGTTTCGATGCGTCCGGCCTCGATTCCCATCCCGACCATGTCGTCCTTCAGCTCCTGCAGCATCTCCTCGGATTTTCGGGTGTTCTCTTTTTTGATTTTCACCAAGCTCGATTGCGCCTTCATGTCGGTTTTGGCTTCATCCGTTAAGAAGCCGGAAATCGCCGGCTGAATGTGAAACAGGGTGTACGTCAGTTCTTCGATGAACGAGGACATGTTAACGCAATAGCGAACGAGGTTCTTGGAATTGGCGGAATCATCCACCGCCAGGAGTATTTTCTTTTGGATATTGCTCATTTTTCGGTCCTTTCAGGTGTTCTTTTTCTTTGGCGCCACGCTTTACAGAAGCCCCCTGAAACGAATGAACATGTATAATATGGTCCATGATCCGATCGCCACTTTGAAGGCGATCAGAAAATTCAATAAAGGGGTGGCGCCGCCGCTCAGCAGTGTTCCGTAATATCCCCGGGGAAATTCGACGCCCGCCAGGATCGGAACGGAAAGGCCCAGAAACAGAAGCACCGAGCATTTTTCCCAAAGTGACGCATGCCATTTTTCATGCCGCTCGCGCGACCGCCAGTGTTCCGATGTGACCGCTATCAATCCGATGCAGGTGCCGCCTGCCACTCCGGCGGCAAACCCGCCGCCCGGAGCCAGATGCCCTCGAATGGCCAGTTCGAGGGCGACCAGTCCGGCAACCATGGCCCCGATTCGAGCCAGAATCACGATTGTATCATGAGAGGCGTGATAGATCGTCATCGCTTCCGGCTGGCGGGGCAGGTAATGTTGAACCCCGAGGACCGCTACCGTAAACACGAACACCTCGAAAATAGTATCATATATTCGAAAATGGAACAATATACCGGTTACGGAATTCGGAACTCCGGTAATCCGCATCACCATCATTACCCGGGTGGGGGCCGAATCGGCAAGTTCGAGGGTACACTGGCCCAACCAGACGAAAATAATCACGGTGGCGGATATATATATAAATCTCACTTTTGTTCAACCCTTTTCCGGGCCCGCCGATTTTACGACAGCGATTCGGCCGTCGGAGAAACACGTTTGAAACAGCCGGGTCAGAGACCGGTCGTGTTGAGCCAACCGAAGAACATAGCGGGGTGAACTCGCTTCTTCGGCGGTATTCTCTTCCTCGTTATCGGATTCGGAAGGCCCGAACACGGCATGAATGTGGCCCCGGCGAAGGGCCTGGTTCATGGCCGACCGGTCGGTGAACCGGACAATCTCAAGCTCCAGGTAATGAGAATGGCAGCAACGGCGGATCGGTTCAAACAAGGGGTCGCAAGCCGATCCATTCGGCAGGTGGAGCGATTCATGCGTTTCCAGCCATCCGATCTGGACCACCATGGAGGAGCGGACCGCGATCAGATAGAGAAGAACGGTCAGCAGAGTGCCCATCAATGCCTCGGTCAGGGCCACATCCGGGGCCCCCATCGCGGCATAGATGAGGGCTGCGACCATACCCATGATTCCCCGAGAGATCAGCGCATAAAAGGGGCGCTTCTGGATAACGGTAACCAGGGCGGTGAGGGGAAGAAGGGCGACCAGCCCGATCATCAGGACCGGATTCATGGTTATCTCCGGGACCCGGTTCCCCGGGCGATCACGAAACCGAAACTGGTTCCCCAGAATATGACCGAAATCAGTGCCAGGGTCAAGGCGGCCCAGTTTTCGGGAGAACGAATGAGCAGCCCGATAATGATGAGCGCCGAACCGAGGGAGTCGGAAATCCCCAGGGCATGTATCTTCCACAACAGCGTTTTTCGGCCGGGCAGCCAGAGGGTTCCCCAGATCCAGAAAAAAAGGCCGATACCGGAAAAAATGAGGGAAACGGTCAATCGCAATGAATTTCCAGACGTTCAAAGAGATAAGCCAGGAACATAAGGCCGGCGTTTCCCATGCTGAGGGTGATGACCCCCACCAGAGCGATAAAGCCGTCCGCCTCGATCACCGCCAGCGCCAGCATCAATACCCCGCTCTTGGCGGATACGCTGGCAAAGGCCATCATTTTTTCCCATATGGTTCCCGATCGAAAGAAATCGAGAATCGGAAGGGCCAGGGCCGCTATCATTCCGGCGATAATCCAATTCATGTTCCGGTTTTCCTTTTCAGTGAATGCACCCGGACCCGTCCCTTTCCTTGCTGGTCGGTATCGATGACCAGGGTTTGAGGCGTAAGGGTGATGATAAAGATTTGTTCAAAGGCCGCCCAGGGATCCATATCTCCCGGTTCCCATTGGGTGGTTTCCCCATGGTGAGGAAGGATCATCATTTTAAGAGCCTGCCAATAGGCCGACGGCAACGCGGCAAGGACCTTGACTCCCATGAGAAGGTATCGACGAAGGGGCGCCCGGTGTTTCGGCAGGCGGGCCACGGCCGCGGCCGCGGCCGCTCCGATCAGAATATTGTCCGGCGTGAAATCCCCCGTCATCAGAAGCCAGAAGCCGAGGCTGAGAAAAACCGCGCCGGTCATGGCCGAACCCCGAGGATCATCAAGGCCAGCAATACGACGCAGGTCATGCCGATGATATCCTCCAACCGTTCCCAGCGGTTCGGCAGCCGTATTCGGGCCAGGCGGCGGATTCCGGCATAATGAACTCCCCAGCCGACCGCTGTGATTCCGATGGCTTCCAGCCATTTGTTCCCAAGATAGGGTCCGGCCGCAACCCCGGTGATCAATAGAAGACCGGTAAGCAGCATTGCCGAATCTCTGGCGAACCCGCCGGGAAGCGGCCCGGAAACCGGTCTGAGAAAGATCAGGCGCGAGAGGATCGCGGCGGTTCCCACGGCGGCGGCCAACATGAAAGGGCGCTGCCAGGAGAGAAGCAGGCTGAAAGCCGCGGTCTTGGCGCTGAAGCCCCCTAAAAGCGGCATCCCGCAGATGGAGAGGGCCGCAAGAAGCATGGCGGACCAGACCTGCCATTGTACTCCCGAGGATTGAAGCCGGTCCAGGCCGCGACCGGGAAGACCGCTGACGGCCAAAAAAAGGGAGGATTTCGCCACCCCGTGGACAAAGGCGTAAAAAGCGCCGAGGGGCGGGGCGGCCAGTATGAACCCGATCTGAGACAGGGTCGAGCATGCCAGCAGCCGCTTGATGTCTTTTTGAAACAGGGCCAAACCGATTCCCATCAGGGCGCTCCCGACGCCCAGAAGCCGAACCATCCGATCGAGGCTTTCGGAAAGCGCGGCAAACCGCAGCAGGGGCAGCACCCCGATTTTGACCACCACCCCGGACAACAGCGCCGAGACCGGGGCTTCGGCCTCGCCGTGGGCCATCGGCAGCCAGAACCCGGGAATAAAGATGCCCCCCTTCACCAGCAGCCCCCCGATGATCAATGCCGCCGCCGCCGGATGGGCGCGGCCCAGTTCCTGCATTGCGAACGTACCGGTGGTTTCGTAAACCATGATCGTACCGATCAGATAAAAGACCATGCCGATATTGCTGATGAAAATATACCGAAGTCCGTTCCAGATATGGCGGTCCTCCAGGGGATGGATCACCAGGAGAAAGGCGATGATGGTGGTCAGTTCGATGACCACGTAAAGATTGAACAGGTCATAGCTCAGGAAACATGCATTGAGGCCGCCGTGGAGCATGAGAACCAGGGCGTGGAAGAAAGGCGGATAGGATTTGGGACGAAGGTGGAGCATCACCCCGAGAGAAACCGCCGCATTGGTAAGCAGGAGGTAAGCGGCGGCGGAATCCGCCAGCAGGGTCACGCCGATGGTGTCGAGCAGGCGAAGCTGAAAGCTCTGTCGGGTATAGATCATCCAGATGGACCAGCCGGCGGTCGCCCCGTAAACCGCGGCCGGAACGACCGCGACAAGACGGGGAAGCAGGATACAGAATATGGAAAACCCCAGAGGAACCAGAACAAGACTTAATACCGGGATCATCGGTCGAAATGTCTTTCGATTTCTTTGGCGTTCAATGTGGGATATCGTTTTGCAATCGTGGTGGCGCAGACCAGCAAAACGGCAAGAACGGAAAACCCGATGACGATGGCCGTCAGGACGACCGCCTGGGGGAGCGGATCGGCATAGGTGTCGGGCGGGTTTGGAATAACCGTGGGCGTTCGGTTCCCGGTGCGGGAGGCGGCCAGAACAAAGAGGCTGATGATTCCGGTGCTCATGACATCCATGGCCAGGATTTTGAGCAGCAGGTTGGGCTTGAGAAGCACTCCGAGGAGCCCGATAAGAATAGTCATCAAAAGTAAAGTCTTGATCATTTTTTTTCTGGACGGTAAATTTATCGGTTTTATATTATGAAGCGATATATATTATGATACGATGCGTTAAAAGAGAAGTATAAAGGAAAGATCGGGAGGGTGTCAATTCTATAAACGAAAAGAACCTCGGGCCACCGGATTTTTTTGCTGATTCATTTCAAGTTTCCGAAATGACTTGAAAGTATCGAGCCGGTAAATAGGATATCATCTTTTACAGGGGGATTGGTATGCTGAACGAAAACAGGGATAAGAAGGCGACGGAAGATACGAATAAAATTCCTCATACTACCGATTGGGTATGTGCGGTGGAGACCAGAGACCCGTTGATGTGTCTGCTGCACAATACAATCCGATGGGTGACCAAGATTCTTGCCTTGCTGATGGTACTGGTGATCTTGTGGGGCGTCTGAGACGTGGTCTGGGTGCTCTATGTGAAGCTGATGGAACCGCCCGTGTTCTTACTGCAAATCGGAGATCTCCTGGCCACCTTCGGGGCTTTTATGGCGGTCCTGATCGCCATCGAAATCTTCCATAATATCACCCTGTTTTTGAGAGATGATGTTATCCACGTCAATGTCGTCATCGCCACGGCCCTCATGGCCATCTCCCGGAAGGTGATCATATTCGATTTCAAGGCCCTGGAGCCTGAATACATCTGGGCCAGCGGCGGGGTGATTCTGTCTCTCGGCATTACCTATTGGCTTCTGGTGAAGCAAAGATGAAACCCCATTGTCTAAAGGTCCTCATCCGGGGTGACCCATACGATATGATTCTTGTTGATGATGAAGACATCGCTTCGGCCCTGCGCCGTTACTTCATACAAGGTGACAAAGGGATTCTTCCCCTTGACGAAAAAATCGCTCAGGCGGTCCATACTTTCGGTTTCACTGTTCAGGTTGAGGGTGCCCCTGAAGGTCGATCCGTCACTGGTTTTAACCCGCACATACTGGGATTTGGTTTCAACTTTTTTCATGTGGCCTTCTTTCCTTCTGAAAAATCGCATTCATTACAACCATCCGTTATGACCCGAAGGCTGTGGCGGCGATAGAATCTTCCCGGTGGGTTTCCTCCGAACCGAACGATTTGAAGGTGTTCACCGGCAATCCCCTATATTCGATTGATGGCCTCGAAGATGTGCCGATGCTGAATACTGATCTCCAGACCCAATTCTTCGGCTTTCGCTCTCAGAGCGGCATCCAGGTTCTGCTTGCTGGTATCCAGTGGGACATCCACCTCATAAATCATAATATTCCGGGAAGGATCATCTCCGCCCTTGAAGACCGCCTGCAGATTGGTGACGTTGACGTTGAAGCTCGCGATCACAGCGGCTATCGCCGCCACCAGCCCCTTGCGGTCGGGACCCTGAGTGGTGATCACAAAGGGCTGACTGGAAACCGCCGACACCGGTTTGTCCGGTGATAAGGGGTCGACATAGGCCTTCAAACCCATATCCGCCACCTGGTCTTGAAAATATGCCTGAAGGGAATCTGTCTGATTACCCGAGGGGAAAGCGGCGATGAAAAGACCCGAGAACTCCGACTGCACGATGGTCTGGCTGACGTTTTCGATGTTGCCGTCCTTTTCGAAAATCGCCGCGGTCACCCGCGCAATAATGCCAGGCCGGTCATGGCCCAACACGGAAATAACCACCTTGTTCATGGATGAATCCTTTCGGTGAAAACCGTCATGCAAATCATCTTATACATCGCACAGGATGGAGCGCTTCACCGATCGGACCGACCGGGTGCCGGTGAGGACCATGGCGGAGATCAACTCCGACTTTATTTTGTCGATGTAGGCGGCGACCCCGTATAGAAGGCCGCCCACCGCAGCCACCGAAAAGGGCCGGCCGATCATGACCGCATCCGCGCCCAGGGCCAGCATCTTCAGCACATCCCCGCCGGTGCGTACACCCCCGTCCGCCAGGATGGTGATTCGGCCCTTGACGGCGTCGGCCACGGCCGGAAGCACTTCCGCCGCTCCGGGCGTGTGATCCAGGACCCTCCCCCCATGGTTGGAGACCACGATGGCATGGGCGCCTACCTCTACCGCCGTTTCGGCCTCGTCCGGCGTCATGATGCCCTTGAGGATGAACTTCATACCCGAGCCCTGAATGATCTTCTTCAGTTTCTCAGGCGGCTTGGGGCTGACCGGACGGCCCATCAGCTTGAGGGTGATGAGCCCGGCCGCGTCCACATCCATGCCCACGATATCGGTTCCGGTGGCGGCGGCTTTTTCCAGTTTTTCGTTGAACTCTGCATCTTCCCACGGCTTGATGAAGGGAATTCCGTGGCCGCCCAGGTTTCGAAGGGCCTCATACCCGGCGGTATGGATGAACTCCGGTACCCCGTCGCCCACACATCCGAGGATTCCTTTTTCTTTGCATCCGCCCAGAACCGATTCGATATAGTCTTCTTCGGAAATCCGCCCGCCCATGTTGAAGGCGACGCCGCCGATGGGGGCGGCCAGAACCGGAATATCCAGGGTTTTTCCGAGAAGCTCCGTTCGGGTCTCGGGTTCGACCGTTCCGTGGAGCAGCCTCATATGGAAGCGGCGCTCGGCCAGGGCCTTGATGTTGGCCCGAAACGCGGCGCCGGTCCCCAATCCGCCCATGCCGGGCACCTCTCCGGCGCAGGCCCGTCCGTCACACACCGGGCACACCCGGCAATAGCCCTTCATCCGTTCTCTGGCGATGTTTCGAATCTCATCCATTTTCAAAATAACTCCTGATGATTACAGCTTGAATTAAGGATATCCTTCATGGTATACACGGGTTTTACACACTGACGAACTTCGGTTTGGCCTCA
Organism: uncultured Desulfobacterales bacterium; assembly: GCA_964573705.1. Classification (GTDB taxonomy): domain Bacteria; phylum Desulfobacterota; class Desulfobacteria; order Desulfobacterales; family Desulfococcaceae; genus JAABSQ01. The sequence continues at coordinate 14,217 of CAZNLT010000063.1, read as the reverse complement.
AATGGGTTGAGGCGTGAGAGCCGTCCAGGGCAAACCGCTTCTGTATATGCAAAAGCTTTTAAAGGAAAAAAAATCAAATGGCAAGTATTGCATCTTTGTTAAAGGAACACAAGACCGCATTTATCATCATCGGGGTGGTGCTTTTTTTGCTCGAGTTGGAAATTTTTGCGATCGCCGCCATGAAATCGGGCCGTAAATCCTATCTTCAGGTTCTCGACAAACAGGGCAATGTCATCCATGAGACAGACGGAAAAAGTCTGAGCGATTTTAACAAATATTATTTTGAAAAAACCTTCGGCCCCCTCGAAGATTATCAGAAGCGGCTCGAAGTGAAGGAGATTCCGTTTCCTTTTCGGGCATGGTTCACCGCCGCCATCGGGATTCCGATCGGTGTGATTCTTCTCTTTGCTTTTGTGGTGAAGGCCTATGTCAGCCTGTTTTACGGCGAGGAAGACAAGACAGGGCCTCCGGCCGGCAAATCAAAGATGGACCAGCATTTGGGCGAGTTCGAAAAGATTGTCCACACCGTCAACAGTTTCAATATCTTTACGATCGGCTTTCTGGTCCTGCTCGGGGTATTCATGTACTGGGTGCTGCCCAACATGATCGCCTATATCGGGCGGGTGAGCGTGGATACCCTGGTCCGGTACAAGTGGGTGGTCATCGCCGGGGCCGGCGTGGTGGCGGGGCTGTTTGCCTGGATCATCTATCTGCGGTATCTGTTGGCCAAACGCAGCATCGACAACCAGGCCGAACTGGAGCGGGCCCGGCTCGAACTCGAATTCGGCCAGGGCGGCGCCGCGCCCATGCAATTGGAATATCAACAGAACGGGTCTGCCGCGCCCATGGTGGGGTGGAATGAGAAGTCGGAACCCGAAGCTCCGGAGGGCGATTCTCCGGCAGAAGACACGGAGGCGCCGGTGGACGAGATCATAGAGGAAGGGGAGGAGACCCGTTCACCGGGACAGGTCAATGAGCAATCGGCCTGAATGAAATGCAGGTCGTCGCCACCCACCGAAACACCGATTTCGACGCCCTGGCTTCGCTGATCGCGGCCACCCTGATCTTTCCCGACGCCATTCCGGTGATTCCCCGCAGTGTCAACCCGAATGTCCGAGCCTTTTTGTCCATCCATAAAGACATCTTCAAGGTCCGAACCCCGGATGAGATCGACCCGGACCGGATCACCCGCCTGATCGTGGTCGACGTCAATCAATGGGGCAGACTGGGACGGCTCTCCGCTTTGAAGCATCGGGACGAGGTGGAGGTTTTTTTGTGGGACCACCATCCCGACAAGGGCGATATTCAGGCCAATCAGGTCTGCCATGAGCCGATGGGCGCCAATATCACCCTTCTGGTTCGGGAGCTGAAAAAGCGGGGCATTCGGCTCTCCCCCATTCAGGCCACCCTCTTTCTGACCGGTCTTCATGAGGATACCGGGAACCTGATGTTCCCCTCCACCCGACCCGAAGACGCCCGGGCCGCCGCCTACCTGATGGAGCAGGAAGCCGACCTGAACGTGCTCGGTTCGCTGCTTCGGCCGGCCTACGGTGAAAAGCAGAAAAACGTGCTGCACGAAATGCTTCAATCGGAAAAGCGGACCAAAATCCGCGGGTATTCGGTCAGCTTCAACCAGGTCAATATCGAAGGGCACGTGGGCAGCCTGTCGGTGGTGGTCCACATGTGCCGGGAAATCCTCAATGTGGATGCGGTCTTCGGTATCTTCACCGGCCGGAAACGCGGCAAGTCGATCGTCATCGGCCGAAGCAACGTGGAGGGGCTCAATATCGGCGACATCATGCGAGGGCTGGGCGGCGGCGGTCACCCCGGCGCCGGGTCCGCCATGATCGAATTCGCCAACCCCGATACGGTGGAGGAGATGATCACCGAATTGATCCTCGGAAACCAGCAGGCTTCGGTACGGGTCGGCGACCTGATGTCGTTTCCGGTGGTCACCGTCACCTCCGATACACCCATGGAAGAGCTCCGGCGGCTGCTGCGCGAGAAAAGCTATTCCGGGGTGCCGGTGGTCACTGACGGCCGTCTGGCGGGGGTGATATCCCGTCGTGATTTTCAGAAAGTCAGAAAGGATTCCGGATGGAAGGCCCCGGTCAAAGCCTTCATGATTCCCCGGGTGACCACCATCGAGCCGGACCAAAGCCCCATACACGCCGCCCGGCTGATGGCCAGACACGATATCGGCCGCCTCCCCGTGGTCCAGGACGGAGAACTCATCGGCATCGTCTCCCGAGCCGATGTCATGCGCTATTTTTACGACCTGCTGCCCGAATAAAACCTTTAAGCACGGTTGGCCATTATAAAACCCCATCTAAACCGGCGTTTATCCAGGGCGTGGTAGATGTCCATTCGACCCTGTGGGTAGTAGCTGACGAAGCCTTTTTCCCGGCCGGGGAGGCAGAGTCGGCGCCCAGGGAATCGATTTTGCACATGGCGTAGTGGCGGCACCGGGCCGCGGTCCGCACCGCTTCCGCATCTGTTTTCAGGGTCATGTCAGGATTCCTTCATCGCCTCGAAACCGGCGACGATGTCCAGAAGTTCCTCGGTGATGGACATCTGGCGCTGCTGATTGTACTGGTTGTTGAGCTCCGCCAGCCGCTCGCCGATATTCTTTTCCGCGCCCTGCATGGAGGCCAGACGGCTGGCGTTTTCGCTGGCCAGGGATTCCACAAAGGCGCGGAAGATGGAGACAAAAAGATATTCCCGGACCAGGGCGGAAAAGAGGGCGTCCGGGTCCATGGTAAAGGTGGGCAGGGACCGGGAATCCCATTCCCTTTCGCCGAGCCGCTCCAGCCAGGCCCGATCCAGGGGCAGCAGGCGAACGGTGAAGGGCCGAAAACCGGCCTGGGAGGTGGGGCGGCTGTGGAACAGAAAGACCCGGTTGACCCCGTAATCGGCCTGCCAGGCTTCGATCCGCATGACGATCTCCTGAACATAGGGGGTGATGCCGGATACCGATCCGGGCACGGTAAAGGTGTCCGACACCGAGCGGCCGGCATCGTCGAGTTGACCGAAGGCCCGTTCCCCTACCGCCAGGATCACCGGTTCCTCCTCCTGATCGGGTTCTTTCTCCAAGCTCTCGAGGGCGTGGCTGACGATCTGTTCGTTGATGGAGCCGGCCATTCCCTGATCCGACCCGAACACCACGGCGCCGATTCGACCCTTGGGGCCGGTCTTAAGCGTCAGCCGGGTTCCGGAGCGTTCCTTGAGCACGACCTGAAGCCCCAACTCCACCGTCCGGTAATAGTCGCGCAGGGCCCCGGTCGCCCGTTCGTACTGCCGGATGTTGACCGCGGCCAGCGACTTCATGGTTTTGACCACCGACTGAAGGTCTTCGGTGCTATCGATTTTGCGTTTCAGTCCCTGAGTCGTCTGCATCCTGGCGGGGCTCCCTTTCTGTTTCGCCCTGGCTGACCACGGCTTCTTCGGACTCGGTCTCCTCGGTCTCGGTTTCCTGTCCCAGGGCTTTGCGGGCGGTTTTCAGAAGCGATTGTATATCCGCGTCTTCCAGCTTTTCTCCCGATTCGATCCGCTTCACCTGGTCGGGGCGTTCCCCCTGTACCCGGTCCCGTATTTTTCGGGAAGCATTTTCGATTTCATTCACGGGAATATCGTCAAAGACGCCCTCATTGACCGCCAGAAGCACGGCAATCTGATCGGATACCGGCATCGGCTGATACTGGGGCTGTTTCAGGACCTCCCGCACCCGCCGGCCCCGCTCCAGGGTTTTTCGGGTCTCCTCGTCGAGCCGGGTGCCGAAGCGGGAAAAAGATTCCAGTTCTTCGAACTGGGAATAGGAGAGCCGCAGGTCGCCCGCAACCAGCCGATACGCCGGCAGCTGGGTTTTGCCCCCCACCCGGGAGACCGACTTGCCCACATCCACCGCCGGCAGGTGGCCCTTTCGATAGAGCTCGGGAGAGAGATAGATCTGGCCGTCGGTGATGGAGATGAGATTGGTGGGGATATAGGCGGAGATGTTCTGGGCCTCGGTTTCGATGATCGGCAGGGCCGTAATGGAGCCGCCGCCGAGTTCTTGGCGCAGGTGGGTGGAGCGCTCCAGAAGCCGGGAATGGACATAGAAGATGTCTCCGGGAAAGGCCTCTCTTCCCGGCGGCCGCCGAAGCAGCAGGGATAGCTCGCGATAGGCCCGGGCATGGCGGGTAAGATCGTCGAAGATCACCAGCACGTCCCGGCCCCCCTCCATAAAATATTCGGCCGCCGTCATGGCTGCGTAGGGGGCGATGAACTGAAGTCCCGGCGGGTCCTCTTCGGTGGCGAACAGGACAATGGAATATTCCATGGCCCGGTTCTCCCGCAGGTCTGCGATTACCTTGGCCACGGCGGAGCTTCGCTTGCCGATGCCGCAGTAGATGCAGATCACGTCGGTATCCCGCTGGTTGAGTATGGTGTCCACGGCGATGGTGGTCTTGCCGGTCTGCCGGTCCCCCAGAATCAGTTCCCGCTGGCCTCTGCCGATGGGGATCAGGGCGTCCACCACCTTGAGCCCGGTCTGAAGGGGCACGGTGACCGGCGCCCGGTCCATGATTTCCGGGGCGGGCCGTTCGATGGGCCGTTCTTCATCCCCGGAGACCGTACCCATGCCGTCCAGAGGCCGGGCCGTGGGGTCCAGAATGCGGCCCATCAGCCCATCGCCAACCGGGACGTTCATCACCCGATCGGTTCGCCAGACCTCGGTACCCGCCTTGATCTTGTCGCTTTCTTCCATAAGGATGACGCCGGTTTCATCCCGATCCACATTGAAGGCCATTCCCCGCACATTCCCGGCGAAATAGAGGATTTCATCGGCTTTGACCCCCGTGAGCCCGGTCACCCGGGCGATCCCGGGCCCCACATAGGACACATCCCCCACCTCCAGGATATTCAGCTCGGGTTCCTCCCGATCGGATACCCGGTCCATGGTGTCGAAGGTATGGGTCAGAATATTGGTGAGATTCGGGTCCTGGTATTCCATCTCTGTCCTCTGCTATCCTCAGGCGGTTTCGGATTCGGCGGTTTCGGATGTTTCGGTATCGGCGGCTTCCTTATCCGAAGTCTCTTTTTCGGATTCTCCGCCCTGCTCCCTCTGTTTTCTAGCCTCTTTTTCAAAGGCCGAAAGCGTCTTGCGTTCAAGGTCCGAGAGGTAATTTTCCAGACTCCAGGCGACCTTTTTATCCCGGCGCTTCAGCTCGATGCCGAGGATCAGGTCCGGGTCGGTCTCGTATGAGATTTCCGGGGTACCCTCCACCGCCCCTTGCAGGACCTTTTCGATCTTTTTGCGCTTTTCAGAGTCGAGTTCCCGTCCGCTCTTGACCACCATGGCGCCGTCCACCGACAAAAGGTCCGCTTTTTTGCCTTCCTCCATACGCTCGAACCGGTCGATGAAAACATCCACCGTGCGATCCTGAATTTCGGTATCGGCCAGTTCGGCCAGTGCCCGCCGGCAGATATCGTAGACCTGCTTTCCGGCCAGCCGGCGAAGTTCCCGAATAAAGGATGCCTTCTCCTGCTCGATGGACCGGCGCCACCGCTTCTGTAAGGATTCCACCTCCTCCCGGGCGTCCTGAATCAGCTCCTTTTTATAGGATTCCGCCTCTTCCCGGGCCTGGTTCAGGATCTCCTCCCGTTTTCGGTCCATCTTTCGGTTTTTTTCCTCGAATTCGTTCAACTCCTGTTCGGCTTCCTGCCGCTTCCGTTCGGCCTCTTCCAGCCGATCCTGAATCCTTTCCTCCCGCTGGTCCATGGCGCGGATGATGCGGTCGTAAAGAAGGTATTTCAGCAGGACCAGCAGAATCAGGAAGTTGACGATCTGCGCAATTATGGTCGTCCAGTCGATCAGCATTGAATCATCCTCCCGCCTGCTCGATGACGTGATTCCAGAAGGGATTGGCGAACAGCAGAATCATGGAGACCACAAAGCAATAAATGGCCGTCGATTCGATCATCGCCAGCCCTACGAACAGGGTCCGTGTGATGGTGTTTTGTTCATCCGGCTGCTGAGCGATGGAGCTCAGGGCCTGGGCCACGGCCCGCCCTTCGCCGAGGGCCGGGCCGATGGCGCCGATGCCGATGGTCAGTCCCGCTGTGATGATAGAAGCCATGCCGATAAGACTGATGGTATCCATAATGGTGTTTTCCTCCTAGTGACGATGTCTGCGCACGTGGTTTTGCCCGATCGGGAATGTTTATTCTGTTTGCTGATAATTCGCCTGTTGCTGCTGATGGGCCCTTGTGGCCGAGGCGATATAGACGATGGCCAGAATTCCGAAGATGTATGCCTGAATCATGCCGGTCAAAAGCCCCAGCGCCTGCATGATGACCGGGAAAATGAACGGCACGATGAGCAGCAGAATGGAGACGATTTTGGAGCCGCTCATGATGTTGCCGAAGAGCCGAACCGCCAACGCCAGGGTTCGGGACAGTTCCCCCATGATGTTGAACGGAAGCATGAAGATCGAAGGCTGAAAATAGAGCTTTACATATCCGAAAAGCCCCCGCTTTCGAATGCCGTAGACCGGCACCGCAATAAAGACGCAGATGGCCAGGGCTGCGGTGGTGGAAAGAGAGGCGGTGGGCGCCTCGTACCAGGGCACGATGGTCAGAAGATTGCAGGTGCCGATAAACAAAAAGAGGGTCCCGATAAAGGTCAGATAGATTCCCGGGTCCTGCTGGCTGGCCTCCCGGATTTCTTCACGTATGAACGAGACCACAATCTCCAGAAAGTTCTGCCACCGGGATATCTTCACCTCCGAGGTGACCCGACGGGTGATCAGCCAGGACCCGATCACCAGCAGGGCCATCACCGCCCAGGTGAAAACGATGGTGGCATTGAGAGAAAAGGGCCCCCATTGCCAATAGACCACCGCATCCGGTGAAATGTCTCTAATATCCATGAACCCGGTCCTCATTGCAGGGAACAAAGGATTTGGGGATGGGGCCGACCCGGCGGACCATGACCAGCCGCACCGCCAGAAACCCGGCCAGGGCCGCCAGGATCTTTTCCCACCGGCCGCCTGAGATAAAGAAAAAGGCCGCGATGGAGAAGGCGGTCCTCAGGAAAAAGCTGAGAACGAATTCCACCTCCGGATGCCGCACCCGGGTCAGCCGGTGGATCGTGAACCAGAGGCCGCCGAAATGGAACAGGCCGACGCCGCCGCCGAGTAAGAAAGTGAAAAACAGTTCCGTTGTGGAAAAATCCATATTCGTCCCTTTCGTATTAGTCCTCTCCGACGCTTTCCCGCTTGACCCAGAACCAGGCGTTCAAGCATCCCAGAATCAGCCCCACCAGGAGCATCATCAGGGTCCAGGAATATCGGCTCGGCCAGGTTTCGTCGATCCAGATGCCCACCGCCACGCCGATCACGGTGGGGATGGCCACCGACCAGCCCACCAGACCGAACATGCCCAGGCCGAACCAGACATTGCGGTCTTTTTGCCGCCGGGACCGCAATTTCCGGTTCTGTTTGACCGCAATTTTTTCGATAAAGTGTTTATCGGGTGTTTCCCCGTTTTTATCGGCGCTCATTTATTCAACCCCTTGAATCTCCAGAAACCGTCGCACGAAACCGGCCTCGATCCTGGCCGCGGCAGACCGCACCCGCTTTTCACGATCATCCAATACCTTGAATTCCCGGTCTACTGTTTCATGCAATTCTTCCAAATCCGGCCCCTTGACCGCCCGCCGGGTGGATACGAGAACTTCGGCCCCTTTTTTGACCAGGGTCCCTTCGTCCACCGCCAGATAGACCTCCTCCTCCCCATCGGCGCCGGTGTCGCTGTAGGAAAAGATCCCCGGACTCAAAGCCGATACGAAATCGATATGCCGGGGCAGCAGGGTAAAGGCGCCGTTGGGCGCTTCGGCGCTCACCTTTGAGACCTGCGCATCGACCAGGATCTGATCGGGCAGAAGGATTTTCAGATGGATGTTCAACTTTCCTCTTTCCCGGTTTCAGTGGTTTCCGTTTCTTCTTCTTTATCTTTTGCCTCATCCGGTTTCCCTCTATCTGTTTTCGCCTCGTCAATGGAGCCGATCATGTACAGGGCCCGTTCAGGCTCCTCGGAAAATTCATCGTTCAGAATGCGTTCACAGCCGTCTAAAGCATCCGCAAGGCTGACGATTTTCCCTTCATATCCGGTGAATTGTTCGGTCACCTTAAAGGGCTGGGTCAGGAATCGTTCCAGGCGCCGTGCCCGCCGAACCGTGGACCGGTCTTCCCGGGACAGTTCCTCCATTCCGAGCATGGCGATGATGTCCTTGAGGTCTTCGTATTCGGCCAGTGTTCGGCGCATCTCCTGGGCGATGCGGTAGTGACGCTCGCCCACGATATGGGGCACCAGCATGTTGGAACCCGACTGCAGCGGGTCCACCGCCGGGTAGAGTCCCTGGCTCGCCTTTTTCCGGGAGAGCACCAGGGAAGAAGAGAGGTGCCCGAAGGTATGGACTGCGGAGGGGTCCGTGAAATCGTCCGCCGGCACGTAGACCGCCTGAATCGAGGTGATGGCGCCGGTGTCGGTGTTGCAGATCCGCTCCTCCAGCTCCGCCAGTTCGGTGCCCAGGGTGGGCTGATATCCGAGACGGGATGGGAGCTGACCCATCAGTCCCGAAACCTCCATGCCGGCCTGAATAAAACGAAAAATGTTGTCGATCAGCAGAAGCACGTCCTGCCGGGCGTCGTCCCGAAAATACTCGGCCATGGTCAGGGCCGCATGGCCGACCCGGAACCGGGCTCCGGGCGGCTCGTTCATCTGGCCGAACATCATCACGGTGTTGTCGAGAACACCGGCTTCTTTCATCTCCCGATAAAGCTCTTCCCCTTCACGGGACCGCTCGCCGATGCCGCAGAAGAGGCTGGCGCCCTCGTGCTGGGCCACCATGTTGTTGATCATCTCCATGATCAGCACCGTCTTGCCTACGCCGGCTCCGCCGAAAAGACCGCCTTTGCCGCCGCGTTCCAGAGGCGACAGCACATCGATGACTTTGATGCCGGTTTCAAAAACCTCCGACGAGATGGATTGACGGTCCAGGTCGGCCGGGGGTTGATGGATGGACCGCTTCTCCATCCGGGAAAGCGGCGCCCCTCGATCGATGGTGTCTCCGAAGACGTTGAAAACCCGCCCGAGGAGTTCTTTTCCCACCGGCACCCGAAGCGGATAACCGGTGTCGATGATGGGGGAGCCGTGCGCCAATCCGCCGGTGGAGGTAAGCCCGATGCCTCGAACGGTCTGAGAATCGAGATGGATGATGACCTCGATCACCATTTCCTGGTTTTCACCGGTTTTGAGAATGTTGTTGATGGCAGGCATGCCGCCGGGAAAACGGGCGTCGATGACGCTGCCCCGAATGGCTTCCACCGTGCCCCGGCGCCGGTCTTCCCGATTCTGTTGATGTGTCATGCCGCTGTCTCCGTTCTCGATTTCATCCGCTGTTCATGTTTTCGTGAAAGAGAAAGGTTTAAGGTCATTTATTGAATCGGCGCGCTCGCCTGCAGACTCCAAATCCAGATTGTTCATTGACCGGCCCTCCCATATTTATTTGAAACGGTCGATGGCGCTTTCCACTGAAATTTTCAGATCCGAAAAAGCGTTTTCCACGCCGGCCTTGATGTCTTTCCATGCATCTCCGCCGGAAGATTTCATTTCATCAAGTCGATCCTCGAGGGTTTTCCTTTTGCCTTGGAGTTCTTCAATGCGGTTATTGTATTCAATCCTGGCCTCGGCGGATGCCTGTTCGGCTTTGGCCTTAAGCTGTTGGATTTTCGCATCCCATTCTTTCAACCGGGCTTCCATTTTTTGCTCGTAGGCCTCTTTTTTTTCTTCATTCATGGGTATTTCTCCTTTCGGTTGATAAAACCATTGTTTGATCCTCTCCGAAAAGAGAATCAAAAGGAATAAGTGAAAAACCGTATTCTAAGCGGGAAAAGGTATGTAATTATAAAACACCGGCAGGTGCTGACGGGGATATATCCAAACCTGCCGGTGTGTGAAGGGGTGTTGTTCAAGCGGGAAAAAATCTTCGGACGGCGTCAACAGCGAAGATCAGGGATTTTTTCTTCCTTCATAACATCTCCGCTCCACGTAAGAATCGGTGGCTTCATCAAAGACGGCGTCGTTTTCATGAACCAGCTTGGGCCCGCCTTCCCATCCGCCGCAGGCGAGAACGACCGTTTCACCCATGGTGAAATTCCGGCCGCAGGCCGGGCATTGAGATGCATGATTGAGTTGTTCCCGACCCATAATGGTCTTCAGACTTTGTCTCTTGTCCATAGCAGTGGCTTCCTCCGAGTGTTGTGATTTCAGATGAGCCGAGGGGAAAACAGGTTCCCGCCTCGGGTTTTTTCCAAAAAGCAGTTTTAACTTTACGGTCATAACATAGGACTTGACACGATAAAATCAACTCGATTCTCCACCTTCCGGTTTTCTCCGGCAGGTCCATCAGGAGGGATAGAGTCCTTATGCCCGAAGCGGTTTGAATCAACCTGACCGATCAGACCGGTCTGATCGGCCGATTCTTTCACCCCTTCGATCATGGCCGTGAAGGTGTTTCGGGTGAATCCTTTGACCAGACCTGGTTTGCTTGAATCGACATGGACCATGCGCGAGGATCCCCGGATGGAATCGAAACCGGCCGTGGTCTGCTCGGCCTCCGCCAGGCCGCCTTTGGCAAAGATAAAAATTTCCATGTCCGTCAGAGGAGACATGCGGTCGGGGAATGGTTTCCCAATGGACGAAACGGTGACCAAAGTGCCGAAAACCTTCGGTTTGGTTTCTCCGTCCGGCCTCATAATTTTTTCCGCGAAAGAGGTCCTCCAAAGGTCAGATCCTCTAAAACACACGGGTGCAGCATATAATGTATAACCCCCCTGAAATAAGGGCCTACATGATTTTAAATACATAGAACCCATTATTGTCTATCCGGTCGCATCGCTTCAGAATGCGCTATTCACACCCTTCACCGGAATTACTCAGAAAAGGAGCTTTGACATGGAAGCCGTTCAACCGCAGGATAAGACTCAAGAACTGTCTCCCTGGTGGCGATACAGCGCTTGGCTGGTGTTCATTGTGGGAATGTGCGTATTGATCTATATTTCAGCCAACGCCTACCGGGATGCCCCGCCCATCCCCCGGACGGTGGTGGGTCCGGAAGGGAAAACGGTGTTTACGAAACAGGATGTTGAGGAAGGGCAGGGGGTCTTTCTCAAATACGGGCTGATGGAGAACGGGACTATCTGGGGCCACGGCGCCTATCTGGGACCCGATTTTACAGCCGAGTACCTGCACACCCTGGCCATCCATGCCAATCAGGTGCTGGCCCGGGAGATGTTCGGAAAGCAATTCGGCAACCTCAGCGGAGAACAGCAGGAGGCGGTCAATGCCGAAACCCGGTGGATGTTGAAAAACAACCGGTATGATCCCGAGGCCGGGGTCCTGAAGTTCACCCGGGCGGAAAAGTCCTCCTTCGAGCAGCAGGTGGACAAATGGGCCGCCTACTTCGAGGGGCCGGAGACCACCGGCGGGCTTCCCGAGAAATATATAACGGACGAAAAGGAAATCCGGCAGCTGACCGCCTTTTTCGCCTGGACCGCCTGGGCATCCGCCGCCAAACGGCCGGGCAAGGAATATTCCTACACCAACAACTTCCCCTATGACCCCATGGTCGGAAACACCATCACCAGCGAGGCGGTGCTCTGGAGCGCCATGTCCATCATCATGCTCCTGGGCGGTCTGGGGGTGGTGCTCTTTATCTTCGGCAAATTCAATTACCTGGGCTGGAAAGGCGAACCCACCCGGGTGCATGAAAAGATGCTCCCGGGGGATTCCACCACCGGGCAGCGGGCCATCATCAAATTCTTCGTGATTGTGGCGGCCCTGTTTCTGGCCCAGACCCTCATCGGCGGGGCCCTGGCCCATTATCGGGCCGAACCCGGCTCTTTTTACGGATTCGATCTGTCCGAGATCTTCCCCAGCAACATCCTTCGCACCTGGCACCTTCAACTGGCCATTTTCTGGATCGCCACCGCTTATGTGGCCGGCGGGCTGCTGCTGTCGTCCACCCTGGGCGGGGAAACCGAACCGAAGCGGCAGGGGCTCGGCATCCATGTGCTGTTTTGGGCCCTGGTCCTGGTGGTGGTCGGGAGTCTGGCGGGTGAGTTCCTGGGGGTCCGCGGCTTTTTTACGGAACACTGGTCGATTTTCGGCCACCAGGGATGGGAATACCTCGATCTGGGCCGTTTCTGGCAGGGCCTGCTGGTGGTGGGCCTGCTCCTCTGGATTTTTCTGCTCTACCGGGCGGTTCGACCGGCCCAGCGGGAGCCGGAACGTCGAGAGATCGCCTGGCTGTTTCTGGGCGGGGCCTTCACGATTCCTTTCTTCTATCTGCCCGCCTTCTTTTTCGGCAGCGCCACCAACTACGCGGTGGTGGATACCTGGCGGTTCTGGATTATCCATCTCTGGGTGGAAGGCTTTTTCGAGCTGTTCGTGACCATCATGGTGGCGGTGACTTTTTTTCAGCTCGGGGTGGTCTCCCGATTGAACGCCACCCGGATCATCTATCTGGATGCCATCCTCTTTCTCACCGGCGGCGTGGTGGGCACCGCCCATCACTGGTACTGGACCGGCCAGTCCAATATCACCATGGCCTTTGCCGCCATGTTTTCGGCGTTGGAGGTCGTCCCCCTGACGTTGCTCACTCTGGACGCCTGGGATTTCATTCGGCTCACCGGCACCCGAGGCGAGGTGGGGGAGAAAAAACTGGTGATTCCCCACAAATGGGCCTTCTACTTCCTGATGGCCGTCGGGGTCTGGAACTTCGTGGGGGCCGGCATCTTCGGATTTCTCATCAACATGCCGATGGTCAGCTACTACGAGGTGGGGACCATGCTGACCACCAACCACGGCCATGCGGCCCTGATGGGCGCCTTCGGGATGCTGGCGATCGCGCTGATGGTTTTGGCGATGCGCCAGGTGCTGACCGAGGAACAGTGGCAGCAGCCCCAGAAATACGTCAAGGTAGGGTTCTGGGGACTGAACATCGGCCTGGCCCTGATGGTGATCACCAATCTCTTCCCCGGCGGCGTCCTGCAGCTCAAAGACGTGCTGGAAAACGGCTACTGGCATGCCCGGGGGTATGATTATGTCAGCCAGGAGCTGGTGCGCCTGATCGAATGGATCCGCATGCCCGCGGATGTGGTCTTCATCGGGCTGGGGGTGATTCCGATGCTGATCGCGACGGTGATCACCTATCTGAAGGTTCGGACAGGGAAAGCGGCATGACCGAACCGGCATAATCGCAGAAAAGTGAACAAAACCCGGGGCGGACCGGCGAATGTATAGTTCGGTCGGTCCGCCCGTTTTTTCACGAATCCCCTCAGCAACTTGCTTTTCATCCCACCCGCTCGCATTTCACTTCCGCCTGTTCCGGCACCTCCTTTCGGAAATGTGGCTCCAGCTTCTTGGATGCGCATTTGAGTCAAGACATTTTACTTTTGACTTTCGCCTATATTTTTGGTGAAATCAATCCTGTGGAAAGCTTCGAAGAGGCACTCAGAAAAGGCGTCAAGAATCCGCATGATGCGGCGTTCAAGGCGGCGTTTGAAAAGCGGGAACTGGCTGAGAGCTTTTTCCGGCACTATTTCCCTTAACAGATCGTCGGTCAGATCGACTTTCGGTACCTGAAGTTCGCCAACCGCAGTTATTCCCCATTTCACCTATGATCTGTAAAAATGCAAGGAGGACGGCCATGACAATCGTGGAAAGACTGCGACAGGAAGGGAGACAGGAAGGTTTTCAGAAAGGAATTGGCTTCGGTCAGGCTCAGCTTCTTTTGAAACTGCTGAAAAAGCGCTTCGGTTATCTATCTCCTGTTCTTGAGAAAACACTGAATGAATCCGGGGTGGATGTTCTGGATCGATTCGGCGAGTCGATTTTCGATTTTGAAAGCCTGGAAGATGCGGAAAAATGGTGGGAGGATTTTGGAAAAAGGGGGAATGCCTAATGGCGGAATAAGTAATCGACCTCCCGCATAGCGGGAGGTCGATTACTTGGGGAAGCGGGTGGGCAAATTTACTTCCGGTTGTTCTTTGCAATCTCGACTTGTATGCGCTCCCGCAGTAGACTGAAACTTGACGGCGGCGCATTTACGCCATACACTAGTTAAAGCGTGTACCATATGACCTTGCGGTAGTTAGTGCAAGTAAACTTCATCTG
>CAZNLT010000062.1:0-28635 GCA_964573705.1 uncultured Desulfobacterales bacterium | reverse complement strand
AATTTGTCCATTTTCATGCTTGGGGGTGGCCAGCTCCAAGGTCATGAGCGTTTATCACGAGGTCACACCGGGCAAGGCCAAAATGCTGTCCCGCCTGTTTTTAGAAGAAGGCGATCCGCGTTTCGAGCATGTCTACGGCGCCCTGAGGCCGAATGATCTGATTCCGTCGGTCATGGAGTTTTCACGGTTCAGTCGGGAGCACCGGGTGGTGATGGAAAAATGCGGCCGCATCGACCCCGAGGACCTGAACGAATATATCGCCGAGGGCGGCTACCAGGCACTGGATGCGGTATTGCAGATGGATACCGGCCAGGTCATTGAAACCGTCACCGCATCGGGGCTTCGGGGACGGGGCGGGGCCGGTTTTCCCACCGGTCTGAAATGGGAACGGGGCCGAACGGCCGCCGGCGACAAACTGATCATCTGCAATGCGGACGAGGGAGACCCCGGCGCCTACATGGACCGGGCCATCATCGAAAGCAATCCCCACCAGGTGCTGGAAGGTCTTGCGATCTGCGCCCATGCGGCGGGGGCCGAAGAAGGGGTCATCTATATTCGTTCCGAATATCCCCTGGCGGTTCGAATCATCACCCGGGCCATCGACCAGGCCCGCCGGGCGGGGCTTCTGGGGAAAAACATCCTGGCCTCCGGAGTCGATATCGAGGTGACGGTGTTTCAGGGCTCCGGCGCTTTTGTCTGCGGCGAGGAGACCGGTCTGATTCAATCCATGGAAGGCCGCCGGGGCATGCCCCGACACCGACCGCCCTACCCGGTCACTCGGGGGTTTCAAGGGCGGCCCACCATCATCAACAATGTCAAGACGCTGGCCTATATTCCACTGATTCTTCAAAGGGGGGCCGAATGGTTCCGATCCCTGGGAACCGAACACAGCCCGGGCACCGCCGTCTTTTCGGTGGTGGGGGATGTGGTTCACCCCGGATTGGTGGAAATCCCCATGGGGGTGACCCTTCGAACCCTGATTTTCGACATCTGCGGCGGAATTTCCAAACACAAAGGGTTTAAAGCGGTCCAGATCGGCGGCCCCTCGGGCGGGTGCCTGCCGGAATCCTTTCTCGACACGCCCATCGATTTCGACTCCCTCACCGAAGCCGGCGCCATGATGGGCTCCGGCGGCATGGTGGTCATGGACGAGGCGACCTGCGTGGTCAATGTCTCGCGGTATTTCCTCGATTTCACCCAAAAGGAATCCTGCGGGAAATGCACCTTCTGCCGAATCGGCGCCCGCCATCTTCTGGACATCCTGACGCGAATCACCTGCGGGAACGGCCGGGACGGAGACCTGGAACAACTGGAGCGGTTGAGCCGCGACATCCAACAGGGATCTCTCTGCGGACTGGGCCGAACCGCCCCCAACCCGGTTCTCACCTCCCTGGCCTATTTTCGGGAGGAATACGAAGCCCATATTCAGGAGGGGCGATGCCCCGGCATGATGTGCCGCCCCCTCACCGCTTTTTACATCGATCTGGAAAAATGTGCCCGGGGATGCGATGCCTGCGCCACCTGCTGCCCCACCGACGCCGTCTTCACCACCAGCACCCGCAAAAAAGGAATCGACCTCGAACTCTGCGTCAAATGCGGGGAGTGCGTGACCGCCTGCCCTCCGGAATATGATGCGGTTCGCCGGGTTTCTCCGGCCGATCTCGCCCCGGTGGTTAAACGGCCCGCCAAACCGCCGGAGGCCGCAGCCGGCAAAACCGAAACCCGGGAGGAGCCATGAGCCGGATTTCATTTCAGGTGAATGGCGAGAAGATCATCGCTCCCGAGGGGATGTCGCTGCTGGAGGCCTGCCTGAAGGCTGACATCTATATCCCCCATCTTTGTTTTATGGAAGAAATGACCGAACCGCCGGCCTCCTGCCGACTCTGCTTTGTGGAGATCGAGGCGCGGCGGGAGCCGGTCCCGGCCTGCACCGTTCCGGTGGCGCCCGGTCTGAGGGCTCGTACCGATACCCCGGCGGTCCGCCGGCTGCAGCGGACCGCCCTTCGGCTGCTGCTTTCGGTTCATCATGTGGACTGCAAACACTGCACCGCCAATCAAAAATGCGAACTTCGGCGGGCGGCCAAATTCCTCGGCATCGGGCTCAAGCCCAAACACCTCGACCATTACCGCAAAGAACCCGAGGTGGATGACACCCATCCGCACCTGATTTACCGCCCCAACCGCTGCGTTCTGTGCGGCCGGTGCATCCATATCTGTGAATCCCGTCACGGCCGGGCCTACATCGCCATGGCACGGCGGGGGTTCGACACCGTCCTCACCTTCTACGGAAGCACCGACGCCTTCGACCTTCCCGCTCCGGAGTGTACCGCCTGCATCGAGGTCTGTCCGGTGGGGGCCCTGGAACCCAAAGGGAAGCCGGTCATCGGTACCATTTCGGGGAAGCGTTTCGACAGCCGGTAAAACGGCCGAATCCCGGGGGCATAAGAATCATCGAAAAACCTGAATTTGAAGAAGACAAAAGGAAAATGGCACTTCCGACCCCACGCCGGGTCCTCATCGGCCTTCTGGCCTCATTCTCGACGGCGGCCCTGGTGACCGGCTTTTTCATCTGGGGCAAGACCCCGAGCCATGACCGCAACTGGAAGACCGAGCACAACCGGCTCCCGGTGGCGGCGATGGAAGGCGACCGGGTTCACATTCAACACGCCCGCAACTTCCGGTATAATGGGGCGGGCCGGGTGGTCCGCCCGCGCTATGAAGACCGCACCTATTCTCTGGCCGAAATCGAATCGGTCTGGTACGGAATCTCCCATTTCGGAAAATACGGATTGGCCCATACCTTCCTCAGCTTCGGCTTTAAAGACGGTCGGTATCTTGCTGTCTCCATCGAAGCCCGCCAGGAGGTGGGGGAATCCTACAGCCCGATTCTTGGAATGCTTCGCCGGTATGAACTGATCTATGTCATCGGCGATGAACGGGATATCATCGGGCTTCGCACCCATATCCGCCGGGAGCGGGTCTACCTCTATCCGCTGACCCTTTCCGCCGAAACGGCCCGGGTCCTGTTTACGGACATCCTCCGCATCGCCGACGCCATTCGACTCACACCCCGGTTTTACCACACCATTACCGACAACTGCACGGTCGGAATCATTCGACATGCCAGACAAATCTCCGCCTTTCGGCGATTCTTCGATTACCGGGTTTTGCTGCCCGGGTATTCCGATCGCCTGGGGTATGCCTATGGATTCATCCCCGATAACCTTCCCCTGGCACAGCTGAGAAAGGACGTTCTGATTCACTCCGAAGGATTCACCCCGGACGATCCTGATTTCCACGATCGAATTCGGGGACGGTAGCGGTGGTTTATGCTTCCGTCGTCGGTGCCGGCTCCTCAAGTATCTGATAAGAGTGGTCGAAACGGGCGTTCAAGGAGGAGAGGCCGCTGCAATATTTTTCTTTAGAGAGATGAATGGCACGCTCCACCTCTTCAGGCTGAATATCCCTTCCGTAAAAGACATACTCCACATGAATGTCGGTAAACCGCTTGGGATGCTCCTCGGCCTGATCCCCGGTGATGTTGACCTGAAAATCGGTGATTTCCCCGCGCTTTTTTTTCAGACTGTAGACCATGTCGATGGCGGTGCATCCGGCCACCCCGATCAGAATCATCTCCATTGGAGTCGGGCCGCTGCGGCCTTGGGTGCTGTCCATGATCACGGCGGGCCCGTCTCCGGGACGGGCCAGAAACTGGTACCCGTCGATCCATTTCAGCTGGGCAGACAAAGACATACCGGTTTTCCTTTCTTTACCTTGAATGCCGGTCCCGTTTCCAGTGACGGGAACCGGCGGTTACCCTGCATTATCCCTTGGCGGCGCTCTCATGGGCTTCGCTCAGGCGCACCTCGATATAGGTCAGCAGTTCTTCATTCCATTCTTCCAGATCGAAACACATGGCATCGTCTCCCAGCAAGCCTTCCGGCACAAAATCGCCTCTTTCCTCGGGATCGGTGATCATGTCTCCGTAAAAGCAGACCGACAGCCATCGGGGGTCATCCTCGATGACGTCCACCATCACATAGAGGGATTTGTCGGTCTGATCCCTGTGGGCGGCCCGAAGGGAATAGGTCACCCCGGCCCGGGGGACGAAATCGAGGACCGCCCCGTCTTTGGACTCCAGAAAGGACTTGAGCCGCAGAAAGGCTTTTTTATTCTGTTCCGGGGTGTCCGTCCACTCTTCGATGAATTGATTCAGCGCTTGCTTCGCCTCTTGTTTCATGTTTTTTGCTCCTTTCAATCGGTTCGGGTGAGTTTTTTCTTCCCCCCCACAGCTCAATCAATCCCGAAAAAAGCCCAGACGGCCGCAATCATCACCACCAGATAGAGCAGTGTCATGCCGATGCCGGCCCGAACAAAATCGATAGTCCGGTAACTGCCCGGACGCATGATCAGGGCATTGACCTGATGAGTGGGAAGCACAAAAGAATTAGAGGTCGCCACCGCCACCACCAGGGCGGCGATGCGGGGGTCGGCCCCGATGTTGAGAGCCAGATTCATGGACAGCGGCACCAGCAGAACCGCCGCCCCCACATTGGAGATCACCAGGGTAAAAAAAGAGGAGAGGACGGCGATCACCGATATCAGAAGAATCGGCGCCACCTCGTCTCCCAGCCATTGGGTGATCGCGGCGGCGATCAGTTTTGCGGTCCCGGTGTTTTCAAAGGCCATCCCCAGCGGAATCAAACCGGCCAGAAGAAACACCGTCATCCAGTCCACGGCCCGGTAGGCCTCGTCGATGGACATGACCCGCAGCAACACCATCCCCAGGGCCCCGGATAACAGGGCGATGGAAAGCTGAACATGGAAGCCGAGAATCATCACCAGGGAGAGGGCCAGGCAGGCCAGGGCGTGCACCGCCTTGTCTTCCCGCAGAATCTCTCCCTGAATCGGGGTGGTGAAGATCAGATCGGGGGAATCCTTCAACCGATGAAAATTGTCCCACCGCCCCTGAAGCAGCAAGGCGTCCCCCGGTCGCAGCACCAGATCGCTCAGATTGGCCACGAACACCTCATCCTCCCGCAATACCGCCAGGGGATTGACCTGGAACTTCTTTCGAAACTGGATTTCGCCCACCGTGTGGCGGTAGAGCTTGGAGCGGGGAGCGATGATCGCCTTTACCAGACCGGCCTCATTGGGGGAAAGGTCCTCGGCGAAGGTGACCGGGTCTCGTCGAATTTCCCAGCCCAGCTGCCGGGCCATCTCCTTGACTTTCTCGGGCGGTCCGACCACCGCCACATGATCCCCCGCATGGATTTCAGTGTCCCGCATGGGGGCGAAAGACTTTTCTCGTCTTCGATGCCGGGCGATGGCCACCGCCGAGGTATAGTAGAAAGATCGAAGGTGAAGCGAACCGATCGTCTGAGGTTCGAAATTCCAGGGCACATGAAGCTCGAACAGGGTGCCCACATCCTCATGCAGGCTCTCCAGAATGGCCGATACCGGATGGTCCCGGTCCTCCGGCTCCCGCTCGGGAAGAATCCATTTTCGAAACAGTATAAAATAGAGGATGGCAGACAGCACCAGGGCAGATCCGACCGGGGTGACGCTGAAAAATCCGAATGGCGCCACGTCCTGATCCACCACCCGCATCAGGTCGTTGAGCATAATCAGGGGGCTGGAACCGACCAGGGTGAGGCACCCGCCGATGATGGCACAGTAGCCCATGGGCAGCAGTACTCGGGAGACCGGCACCCCGGTCTGGCGGGCGATTCGGCGCACCGCAGGCAAAAAAAGCGCAGCCGCGCCGATGTTCTGCATAAAACCGGAGATCCCCGCCACGGTGCCCGAAATCAGAAACATGATCCGTCCCTCGCTGTTTCCCGACAGTACAAAGATGTAATGGGATAAGGTTTTCATCACCCCGGTCTTGTCCAGTCCGGCCCCGATGATGATCACCGCGATGATGGAAACCACCGCATTGGAACTGAGGCCGCTGAGGGCCTGGGCGGGGGTGACCAGCCCCAGCAGCGGCAGCAGCACCATCATGAGAATGCCGACCACGTCCACCCGGACCCATTCGAAAATGAACAGAAGGATGACGAAAAACAGAATCCCGATGACCAGCAAAACATCCGGGGTCATGGCTCCGCCTCGGCTTTCCCGTTTCCGCACACCATCCCTTTTTCGCCATTTTGAGCCGCGGCTTCGAGAATACCTGTCACCAGCATTTCGTGAACCATGAACAGAAACATCGAGAGCACGAGAACAAACAGCATCACCGTCCAAGCGGCCTGCCGGGCGTTGTGATCCGGAAGATCGGATCGTCGACGTTTATCCTCTGTTTGGGTTGAATCGCTCATGTCTTCAGCATCGGTCATCCTATTGCACTCACCGGCAACCCTTTGTTGGGTCGGGTCTGTCTGGTTCCTTTGGCTTATTCGAGTAACGATCATTACCTATCGGTTTGGGATCGGGATTCAGGTAAATATCCCCTGAATCCGAAATCCTGTCAAGCCAAAGGATCGAGATAATCGGTAATTTCAATCCGGTTCCTTCCGGCAGCAGGATTGTATCTAAAACGGGTCCAGAATCTTTACCATCCGTTTTGATTTTGACAGATGGCCGGTTTTATTTTATGACCAACTGCGTACCATCCGGCAAACCGATTCTTTGACGACCACACCGACAGGAGCAGATATTATGAAAGAACAACTCAGAAAAGGCAGTGGCCATCCCATGCTGTCTCAACTGCCGCCTTCCCGAATGCGAAAGGGAAAAATCGTATCCGCCGAGGAAGCGATTATGGTGATTCGAGACGGAGACACCATTGCCACCGGAGGATTTGTGGGAACCGGATTTCCCGAAGAAATCGCCGTCCAGCTGGAGGCTTATTTTCTGGAAAACGGAAAACCCCGGAACCTGACCCTGATGTATGCGGCGGGTCAGGGCGACGGCAAAGAACGGGGGCTCAACCATCTGGGTCACGAAGGACTGGTCAAACGGGTGGTCGGAGGCCACTGGGGACTGGTCCCCAGGCTTCAGAAACTGGCCATGGAGAACAAGATCGAGGCCTACAACCTGCCCCAGGGGGTCATTTCACACCTGTATCGGGATATCGCGGCCAAAAAGCCGCGCACCCTCACGACAGTGGGTCTGGGCACCTTCGTGGACCCCCGGAACGGCGGCGGCAAAATCAATGAACTCACCCGGGAAGATCTGGTGGAAACCATCTCCTTTGACGGTAACGAATACCTGGCCTACAAGACCTTCCCCATCCACGTGGCCATCCTTCGGGGAACCACCGCCGACACCGAAGGCAACATCACTATGGAAAAAGAGGCCCTGACCCTGGAAGCCCTGGCCATCGCCACCGCGGCCCGAAACTCCGGCGGGTTCGTCATCGTCCAGGTGGAACGGGTCGCCGACCGCGGTACCCTCAACGCCCGCCAGGTCAAAATCCCGGGGATTCTGGTCGACTGCGTAGTGGTGTCCCGGCCGGAATATCACTGGCAGACCTTCGGGGAACAGTACAATCCCGCCTTCAGCAGCGAAATCCGGGTGCCGCTCCAGTCCTTTTCCCCCATGGAGATGAGCGACCGGAAAATCATCGCCCGGAGGGCGGCCTTTGAGCTTCAGGCCAACAGCGTGGTCAATCTCGGCATCGGCATGCCCGAAGGGATCGCCAATGTGGCCAATGAGGAAAAAATCCTCGATTATCTCCCCCTAACCGCCGAACCCGGGGTCATCGGGGGAATTCCGGCGGGCGGGCTCAATTTCGGAGCCGCCATCAATACGGACGCTCTGATCGACCAGCCCTCCCAATTCGATTTCTACGACGGCGGCGGACTGGATGTGGCGTTCTTAGGGCTGGCCCAGGCCGACAAGGCCGGCAACCTCAATGTCAGCAAGTTCGGCCCTAAACTGGCCGGCGCCGGCGGGTTCATCAACATCAGCCAGAATGCGCAGAAGGTGGTTTTCGTGGGCACCTTCACCGCCGGCGGCCTCAAGGTCTCCATACAAAACGAAATGCTTCACATCCAACAGGAGGGACGGGTCAAAAAATTCGTGGATCAGGTGGAACATGTCACCTTCAGCGGCCCCTATGCGGTCCAAAAAGGGCAGCCGGTTCTGTACGTCACGGAAAGATGCGTGTTTCGTCTCACGGAGGCCGGCATGGAGCTGACCGAAATCGCACCCGGTATCGATCTGGAGCGGGACATCGTGGGCCAAATGGATTTCACCCCCATTATCCGAAAGGCCCCCTCCTTGATGGAAGACCGAATCTTCTGGTCCGACCTCATGGGCTTGAAAGACGATCTTCTGGAGCTTACCCTGGAGGAACGGCTTACCTATGATCCCGAAGAGAATCTCTTTTTCGTCAACTTCGAGAATTATGAAATCAAATCGAGTGAACAGGTACAAGACATCAAACAGGCGGTGGAGCGGATTCTGATTCCCCTGAACAAACGGGTCTATACCATCGTCAACTATGACAATTTCATGATCTTCCCGGATGTGGTGGACGAATACACTGAAATGGTCAAAGGGCTGGTGGATGACTATTACTCCCAGGTCACCCGGTACACCACCAGTACCTTCCTTCTAATGAAACTGGGCGACGCCCTCCAGCAGCGGAACGTCTCTCCGCATATTTACCAGACCCGGGAGGAGGCCAGAAAAGCCCTTCAACAGTCCTGATCTTCTAGTGAAAGCGGCGTATTCCCGCTTTCTCTGGTCGATTTTTTGCAAAAAAAGAATTCTCCTTCAGCTTCGCATGTGACCAGACCCTGCATGAATTCGGTTCGGACCCGGTTTGCGAATGAAAAAATTTCTGACATCCTGTACCCGCTTCACCGGTTGGGGACTGCTGTTGTTCTTCGTACTGACGGCCGGTCTGATCGTCTGGTTTCAGACCGCTCCGCCCGCACTGCATTTTCTCAATCCACACATTCGGGCCCACCTGAAACGATTCGAGCCCGAGTACCGGATCCGGTTCGAGGCGGTTCGCCTCTCCTGGCCCGGCTGGCAGTTGAATCCCCGGGTGCGGATCGGCGACATTCGGGTTCAACGCCATGATGTCCCGGTCCTTCGAATCCCCGATCTGCTGGTCACCCTGGATCTCGGCAGACTTCTGAGGCAGGAAATCGCCCCGGTGCGAATCACCCTGAAATCGCCCCGGGTGCGGCTGGGGGCCCCGGGACTGGGCGGAATGGCGCCCCCGGAAGCGCCGGAATCGGAAACCGAAGAAGTCCTGCCGGAGAGGATCGGCCGAACCCTCTCCCGGATGATGTTCGCCTTCCCCCGCCTTCGGGACCGGGAACCGGACCTTCGGAAAATCATCATGGAAGATGCCGTTCTGCTCTCGGAAGAGAGCGTCGAGGAAAGCGCGCTTCGAATTCCCGAGGCTTCCCTGGCCTTTCATTCCGCCCCTTCCGGAGATTTGAATCTCACGATCGAGGGGGAAACCGCTTCCGGAAAGACGCGTTCCCGGTTTCACCTGATCTCCCGGATTTCTTCCGATAAAGGCGCCGCCGAGACCGAAATCCAAGGGACCGGATTAAATCCTTCCACATGGGCCGGGTTTATCCCGGCCACGGAGCGGATTCGAGGATATCATCTGCCCTTCAGCTTCGGTTTCAGCGGCACGATTACCGAATCCGGGCGGATCACGTCTGGGGAATTCTCCGTCTTCAATTCGGGCGGCCGGATCTCCGACCCCGATCTGTTCGAACAACCGGTCAGGATCGAAAAATTTCAGGCCCGGGGGCGCTTCTCAACCGATCTCACCCGCTGGACTCTGGGAAAATGCATACTGCAACTGGACCGCCCTTCTTTGTCGGTCTCGGGCAGCATCATGCCTTTCGGCGAATTTCCGACCGTTCTGCTAGACGCTCGGGTTGAAGAGGTGTCCCTGGCGGATGTGGAACGATACTGGCCTCTGCCCCTGAAGCCGGAGGTCCGAAAGTGGATCGTCACCCATTTTCGGGCCGGAAAGATAGACCGGGCCACGGCCCGATTCCGGTTTCACCCGACCGATTTCGAAGCCCGTCCCCTTCCCAAGCACACCCTCGACATTACCGTCCCTTTTGAGGAGGTGACGCTCAACTATCATGATCCCATGGCCGAAATCCGCAGGATATCCGGCGCCGCCCGGTTCAGCGGCCACGGGGTCGACATCGAGGTTCATGGGGGCCGAACCTATGATACGGATATCCAAAAGGGCCGGGTGGATATTCAATGGATTCCGGGAAGGCCGGAGATCGCTATTCAGGCCGCCGCCGCAGGCCCCGCCGACGGACTGAGGAGGGCGGTGAGAGACCTGGTCGATGCGGAAAACCTTCCCCTGCGGATCACGGAAGGGACCGCCCGAACCGAGCTTCACTTCCGTTTTCCGCTGGAAGATTTCACCCCCGAGGAATTCGTATATGAATCCGCATCGGAAATATCCGGATTGCTGGCTCCGGACGTATTCGGCTTTACCTGGTCCCAGAACGCCCTGTCGGTCGTGCTTCAACCCGACCTGCTCAAAATCTCCGGCGCCGGCGGCCGGGTGAGTCATTCGAAGATTCTGGCCCGGCCGGTGGAAATTCCCGAATTCCGCATGAAGGGTCTGATCCCGAAGGGGCCGCCGGGGGTTGAGGTGGCCGACTTCTCCGCCGATCTGGGAGGACCCGTCCTCCATGCCTCGGGGCATATCCTGATGCACACCGGCCATCCGGAAATCGACCTGAATGTTCAGGTGAATCGACTGACCCTTCCAGATGCGGTGGTGTACTGGCCCCTGGGCCTTGCGGAGGATGCCAGGAACTGGATCGCCTCTCGGTTTTCGGCGGGCGAGATTCTTGACGCCCGGGTTCGGCTCAACCTCGAACCCCGCCATTTCACCATGGCTCAACTGCCCCCCAACGCCGTGGAAGCGGAGATCCCTTTTAAAGGGGTGTCTCTCGATTATTTTCCGGACCTGCCGGCACTGAACGACGCCGAAGGTACCGCCATCCTGACATCCGACGCCATCCGCATTCAAGTGGATCGGGGAAAAATCCGCCGGTCCCGACTGGAAACCGGGCAGGTGAACATCCTCGGGTGGGACACTGAAGCGCCGATGTTGAAATTTCAATCCACTTTTCAGGGGCCGGCCAATGATCTTATCGAGACGATCGCCGGGTTGACGAAGCAGAAAGACCCGAATCTACCCCGGTTCGATTCCGCCTCCGCCGAGACCCGGCTGGAGATCGAACTCCCCCTCGGGGATGAGATCTCCCCCGGGGAGCTGAAGATTTCCGCAGCCGCCGATATTAACGCTATTCGCATGGCGGACTTTTACGGCTTCCGGATCGATGACGGCTATCTTCGTGCAAACCTGAAAGCCGGAAAGATCACCCTCACCGGCGGGGTTCGAACCGACTCCATTCCCTTTGAAATAGAGGGGCATGTCACCCTCCCCGAGGCGGCCGAATCGAACGGGGATACCGAAACCGGAGAGGCCGGCCAGGGAGTGATCCAACTCAAGGCCACCCTTCACGCTCAGGACCTGCCCCAACTCGGAGCTCCTTCCCTGCCCTTTCTGGAAGGCAGCGCAAAGACCACGACCCGAATTCGCCTGGGCACTTCATCGAATGACATCACCCTGACCGCCGATCTTCAGCACGCCCGAATCGATCTGTCCTCCCTGGGATGGCGCAAACCATCTGGCCAAAAAGCCACCCTGGAAATTCATGCCCAGCCTGAACAAAACAACGGCCTTCGCTTTTCCATGATCCACTTCTTTGCGGACGAAGCCAGGATTTCGGGCTTCGGCGATATTCAGATCGGGCCCCCGGCTCGGGCGAAGTTCCATTTTGATCGGATCGATCTGGGCCGAAACCGCTTCAAACTGGTCTATGACTATGCCGACGGGAATTCCGATCTGTCCATTCGCGGGAACACTCTGGATGCCGCACCCCTTATCACCCGATTAACCGCCGAAGAAAACGAAGAAACCGAAACCGGAAAGGCGGATGATTTTTTATTCCCGGACACGGACGCGGAAAACGGATTTACCGGCGCACTTCAAGCCGATCTCAAGGAAATGCTCCTGGCAAACGGCCGCATTTTGAATGACCTCGCGGTTCGTACCCATTGGCAACGGGGACGGTTGCTCACGGCCAATCTGGAGGCGGTATTTCCAGAGGGAGAGGAAATTCGCATCGGTTTCTCCCCGGAACAGACCGGCCGGCTTCTGTCCATCCATTCCGCAAACGGCGGCAAATTGCTGGAGGGCCTGAATCTCTCCGAAAACCTGGTGGGCGGCGAACTGGATGTGTCCGCCCATTTCGCCGGTCCCATCCCTACTGATCAGCCCGCCCGGGCCGACGTCTCCCTGCGCCGATTTACTCTAGTAAACGCACCTAATCTCATGCAGATTCTCTCCATGGCCTCTTTTGTGGGCCTGGTGGGCCAGCTTCAGAGCGGCGGTATTCAATTCGACCTGCTCCAGGCTCTGTTGACCTATGAGAATTCTGTTTTGTCACTCGAAGAAGCCGGTATAGAGGGAATTTCTCTGGGCATTACGGCGGAAGGCTCCCTCGATCTTGCCCAAAAAACCCTGAATGTGGAGGGAATGGTGATTCCCTTCAACGTCCTGAACCGAATCTTGGACAAGATTCCGCTGTTCGGAAAATTCATCGTCGGGGAGGGGATCATCGCCACCCGGTATTCCCTCGAAGGTCCGTATCGCCGGCCGAAAGTCTCCATCAACCCTTTATCGACCCTGCAGATGGGATTCCTGCGGGATATCTTCAGCACATTCAAGCTTCACCGTCTGGAACCTTCCGCCGACCGGTCCGGCCCTCCCCGGACCCGCAGCCGTTAAGGACCGGGCGCTTGACTTTGTCCATTTTCCCGCTTAGCTTGACAGCATCTCGTCGGTATCCACATCGAATTCAAGCATCTTCATTGTAACCCATTCGGCAACGCCCCCCTGACGGTACGGGCCTTGCAGACAGGACCTGATCATCATGAGTCGATTTTTGCTTCTGGACATCGGCGCCGGGACCTTGGACATTCTCTATGCGGACACGGAAGCGGACGCACAGTACAAGGCGGTGGTTAAATCCCCGGTCCGTTACCTGGCCGAACAGGCCGCGGCCCTCCCCGGAAATCTGGCGGTCACCGGATGTGAAATGGGCGGCGGACAGGTATCCGCCATCTTAAAAGAACGCACCCGAACAGCCGAGGTGGTCATGTCTCTATCAGCGGCTGCCACCGTCCACCACAATCTGGATCGGGTGCGGTCGGTCGGTATTCAGATTGTGCCGGATGCCGAGGCAGCCGCCTTGCAGGAGGATTCCAATTACAGCGCCCTGCACCTGGCGGATGTGGACATTAAACGGGTTCGGACCCTTGTGGAAGGTTTCGGGGTTCCCTTTGAATTCGATTATGTAGGCATCTGCGCCCAGGATCACGGCGTGGCGCCGGCTTCCATGTCTCACCTGGACTACCGTCACAACCTGTTTCGGGCCGCCCTGGATGAGAATCCCCACCCCCATGAACTGCTCCACCCGGCCGGGGAGGTTCCCGCCACCATGAACCGGCTCACCGCCATCGCCAAAAGCGCCGAGGCTTTGCCGGCCCGGGAGGTCTATGTCATGGACAGCGGCATGGCCGCCATTCTCGGGGCTTCCATGGACCCTCTGCGGCGCGGGAAGGAAAAGATTCTGGTTCTGGACGTGGCTACTTCCCACACCGTCGGAGCAGCCCTGATCGGTGATGAAATCGCCGGATTTTTCGAATACCACACCGTGGATATCACTCTGGAAAAACTGGAAGCTCTGCTTCAGGCCCTGGCCGAGGGAAAGCTGACCCATCAGCAGGTCCTCTCCGAAGGCGGGCACGGTGCTTACATTCGACAGCCGATCGGGTATGCGGACGCGGAAATCATCCTGGCCACCGGCCCCAAACGCAAGTTGGTGGCCGACTCCCGGCTTCCCATCGTGTTCGGGGCCCCCGGAGGAGACAACATGATGACCGGGACCGTGGGGCTGCTGGAGGCGATTCGGCGACGCAAAGGGCTGGACCCGATTCTCCATATCTGAGTATCCGCAAGTCAAAAGCGGACGAAAACCTCATGTGCGGACGGAATATCTCGCCTTAATCGGCCAGAGCATCCTTGATCCGGCCCATGGCTTTGTCGACATTTTCATGGCTGTTGAAGGCGCTGATGCGAATGTAGCCTTTTCCGCACCGGCCGAATCCCGCCCCGGGGGTGCAGACCACGCCCGCCTTGTTGAGCAGGAGATCGAAAAACGCCCAGGAGTCCCGCTTTCCGTCGATCCAGATATAGGGGGAGTTTTCGCCGCCCACGCATTCGAATCCCAGATCGGTCATGGCCCTGCGAATTTTGGCGGCGTTCTGAAGGTAGTCGTCGACCAGGGCTCGGGTTTCGGTTCGCCCCGCCTCGGTGTAAACCGCTTCGGCGGCTTTCTGAACCGGATAGGACACCCCGTTGAATTTGGTGGAATGGCGCCGGTTCCAGAGCCTGTGCAGGGAATGGCGGTTCCCGTCCGCATCGTATCCGGTGCACTCCTTGGGCACTACGGTATAGGCGCACCGGGTGCCGGTGAAACCGGCGGTTTTGGAGAGACTTCGAAATTCGATGGCCACCTCCCGGGCGCCCTTGATCTCGAAAATCGAGTGGGGAATTTTTTCATCCCGAATGAAATACTCGTAGGCCGCATCGAACAGGATCACGGCCCGGTTGTCGCGGGCGTAATCGACCCAGGTCTTGAGCTGATCCTTGGTAATGGCGGCGCCGGTGGGGTTGTTCGGATAGCACAAATAGATGAGATCCACCGGGGTCGAGGGAAGATCCGGAATAAAACCGTTGTCCCGGGTCGCCTCGAGGTAGATCAGCCCTTGATACCGGCCGTCCTGAAACTCCCCGGTGCGGCCCGCCATGACGTTGGTGTCCACATAGACCGGATAGACTGGGTCGGGCACCGCCACCACCGCGTCCTGAGAGAAGATCTCCTGGATGTTGCCGTTGTCGCACTTGGCCCCGTCGCTGATAAAGACTTCATCGGCGGAAATATCGGCCCCTCGGGCCTGAAAATCCTGCTGAGCGATCTTTTCCCGCAAAAAGGCGTATCCCTGCTCCGGGCCGTATCCTCTGAAGGACTTGTCTTCGGCCATCTCGTCCACCCCCTGGTGAAAAGCCTCGACACAGGCATGTGGAAGCGCCCGGGTGACATCTCCGATCCCGAGCTTGATCACCTCCCGATCGGGATGGGCTTCCTGAAACGCGGCCACCCGCCGGGCGATATCGGCAAACAGATACGACGCCTGAAGTTTCAGATAATGTTCATTGATTTTGATCATGATCCAATCCTTTGAAAAGTGGTATGTTTTTGAGTTTGGGGACTATAGGGAAAGCGGGGAGCGGTGTCAATACGTCTGCATTGAAGATCTATTCTCACGAAAGCATTCTCTGACGAACCCTATCCCGTTTGACCGTGGTAAACATTCCATCAAAGGAACATTCTCATTGGCTAAAAATTTCATCAAGCTACTTTTCGAGAGATTAGATAAACCTTCTCATCCTGAATACATTCAGCTGCGAATGAAAAAACCGCAGACAGCGCTTCATCCGTTAAGGTCGGATAGTTTTCCCTGACTTCTTGTCTGGTCCAGCCCGAAGCAAACAGCTTCAAAATGAAATCCACTGACAACCGGGTTCCTTTCACAACCGGTTTTCCGACCAAAACATCTTGATTTGAGTGTATGTAATCTCGCCATTCCATTTTGGCTCCTTCAGTCAAATGCTTTGCTGGCTGAAAAACCTAATAGAAAGCATTATCATTGTCCATTTAAATATCCTTTGATTCATATGGAAAGGATCATTCAAACACCTCGAACCGCAGACCCGCATACCGGTGTAAGTGCTCGATCAATTCCCCGGCATCGGCCCGGGATCATGCAAAGGCAGGGGCCGCAAGGATGCGGCAAAAAAGAAACTAGTGCCGTTTAACTGGAGAAGTTCCTCCCACAGCCGATTCCATTCCAGGTTTGGAGAGGCGGATTTATCGAAAAACCAGGAAATCATGTAAAAAACGATTCCAATGGAAAGAAACAGCATCCCGAGCACGGCGTGAGAAATCCGGACCGTGTTGGACCGATTTCATTAAACGACGCCATAATTGACAGCCATTTGGCATATCAAATTTGAATGTGTCATATGAAATGCACTATAGGTACCTAGTGACAAAATTCATCCAGATGAGGATTCCATAAGATTGAAGAGGTCGGCATACGTATATTTACCCCGATCCAATTAAATAGACAAGAATTTTCAGGAAATCTTCTTATCCCCTTTTTCCGCCTTGAATCTAAAACCAACCCGAAAAACTGAACCACGACAATCCAAAATGAACCCGGTTCAATAAAGTTCTTGACACCTTCGAAGGCTCTGGTATAAATTTATTTAAGTATTTCAATTATATCGAGATTTAATGGGCATCATCGCCCGTTTCGACAATTCCGAAGCAGTTAGGCTGGCTTCTTATTCCCGAATCCTTTTTTCCCACTGGGGTTTCCTTTCTCCCCGCCTCCTGCCTCTTTCGATTTTGGGGCATTCCCCCGGCGGCTCAGGAATCTCTGAAACGATCACCCTGCCGGAAGGGGATTGAAAAAAGATGCTTAAATTCATTGTTCGACGGTTTTTCCTGCTGCTTCTGACCATGTTTCTGGTTTCCATCGCCGTCTTCCTGATCGCGGAATCCTCTCCGGGCAATGTGGCCAAAAATGTTCTGGGGGCTTTCATCACGCCGGAACAGGAGGCCTCGTTTCTGGCTCAGACAGGGCTCGACAAACCGGTTTATCTTCGTTATCTCTACTGGCTGGTCGGCAGCGACTGGCACGGTGAAATGAAAACGGATATGCCGCTGCGGCGAATCACCACCCAAGATGACTTCGAGGAATGGTGGGCGCTTCGGGAGGACGGCTCGCTGGTTCGGTGGAAACTGGAGGGCGACGATCTCATTGCCACCATTAAATCCCCGGATGGAAAAGTCCGCACCAAACTCGACAACGACCGGTGGACCACCAATGAACAGGGGGTTTCCACCTTCTGGGGCGTGGACCAGCAGAACCATGTGGTCAAGTGGGAAAAGGGGACGGATAAAAAGGTCTGGACCTTTATCGCTGGGTCCGGCTGGATGGAAACCTCCGGCGGTCCCACCCGCTATATTCCTTTGAAAAAAGGGTTTATCCGCGGAGACCCGGGGGTATCCCTGCGAACCGGACGACCGGTCTCAAAAAGCATTTTCATCCGGCTTCGAAATTCACTGGTTCTGGCCGGCATCGCGTTTGTGATCGTGATGCCCCTGGCCCTGTTCCTGGGAATTATCGCCGGTCTCAAGGAGGGGTCCTTCAAGGACCGGTTTTTATCCATATCCGGAATGATGTTTTCGGTGATTCCAGAATTCGCCACCGGTATCTTTCTGATTCTCATTTTTTCCTACTGGCTGAATCTCCTGCCCGGCGCCACCGTTTTCGGAGAGTTGGCTCCCTGGCAGCGCCCGGACATGCTGATCCTGCCGGTTCTGACCCTCACCCTTATCGAACTCGGATACGTGCTCCGAATCACGCGGTCGAGCATGGCCGAGGTGATGCGTGCACCTTATATCCGCACCGCATTCCTGAAAGGCCTCCCCTACTGGCGGGTCGTTTTCAGGCACGCGGTTCGAAACGCCCTGATCGCCCCCATTACTGTAATCATGCTGCACGTCAACTGGCTGATGGGCGGCATCGTCATCGTCGAGGTGGTCTTCGGATATCCGGGGCTTGGACAGTATCTTCTCAATTCGGCCCTCTACAAAGACATCAACGCCCTGGAGGCGGGCACCATGATCATGGTGCTGATCGCGGTGGGCACCCAGCTGATCGCTGATATCATCTACACCTTTTTGAATCCGCGCATTCGCTATTCCTGATACGGAGGATTTCATGACGTCTACCGAACAGACCGCCGACACCGCATCCCTGCCCCCGGAACGAACCGGTTTTTTTAAAAATTTAAAAAACGGGCTGTCGGTTCTGCTCTCCTCCAAGACCGCCTCAGTCGGCCTGGTCATCGTGCTGTTCTGGGTTACCGTAGCACTATTTGCCCCGCTTCTGAGCCCCTACAGCCCCACGGAACAGGATTGGCGCGCCCCGAATCAGGGGCCTACTCTGAAGCATCCCCTTGGAACGGATGAGCTCGGCCGGGATCTCTGGTCCCGTCTGATTTACGGGGCACGGGTGGTGCTGATCGTTCTCCCCATATCGGATCAGATCTGGTTTCCGATCGGAACCGCGATCTGGGGGGTTATCGCCTCCCTTCTTTTCGGGGCCAGTTTGGGACTCTTGAGCGGCTACAGGGGCGGATGGATGGACGAGATTATCATGCGACTTCTCGATGCCATGATGTCGATCCCGATTATATTGCTGTATCTGATTATCGTTACCGCCATGGGAGCCTCGGCTCTGAACGTCGTCATCGCCATCGCCATCGTAGGAACCCCCGGGGTGGCTCGACTGGTTCGAAGCCTCACTCTCGACATCCGCACACGGGACTACATTCGGGCTGCCGAAACCCGAGGAGAATCTACACTCTATATTATGTTCGTGGAAATTCTCCCCAACGCCAAGGGCCCCATCATTATCGACGCCATGCTTCGGGTCGGGTACGCCATCTTCGCCATGGGTACCCTCGGATTCCTGGGCCTGGGTCTGCCGCCGCCCTCGCCCGACTGGGGCAGCATGGTGGCCAAAGGGCGGGAATTCATCCTGTCCGGCAGCCCCTGGGCCGCGCTCTGGCCCTCCATCGCCATCGCCTCCCTGGTGGTGGGCCTGAACCTGCTGGCCGACGGCCTGCGGGAAGAGACCATGCGGTATCAATAATACCCATAGAATACCCGGCTTTTTCAGATAAACATGCAGCCACAGCGATTTGAAACGAGCTAAGAAAACCGAACCGGACGCACTCAAAGAAAGGATTGAGAAGACTCCATGGATTCACCTCCCCCGACAGACACAGACTCCGTACTGGCGGTTAATAATCTCTCGATCTGCTATAAAACCCGAAAAGCCCTGGTCAAAGCGGTGCGGGATGTCTCCTTCACCATCAGACGCGGCGAAACCCTGGGCATCGTGGGGGAGTCGGGATGCGGCAAGTCCACCGTCTCCTTCGGGATCGTCGATTTTCTGGGCGCCAACGGCCTGATCACCGGCGGCAGCGTTCTGTTTGAAGGCCAGGAACTGGTGGGCCGATCCCAGAGAGAACTCAACCGCCTGCGGGGAGACCGGATCGCCATGGTCTATCAGGATCCCATGGCCGCCCTCAACCCCACGGTTCGGATGGGCGAACAGCTCACGGAGGTGCTCACCTCCCACCGCGACATTTCCCTGCCTGAAGCCAAGAAGCAGTGTGTGGCCATGCTCAAGCGGGTTCACATGCCCGACGCCGAACGGGTCATGGACCGCTACACCCATCAGCTTTCGGGCGGTCAACAGCAGCGGGTGGTCATCGCCATGGCCATGCTCAACAACCCCTCCCTGCTGATCATGGACGAGCCCACCACAGCCCTGGATGTCACGGTGGAAGCGGCGGTGCTCGATCTGGTGGAGGACTTGAAGCGGGATTTCAATACCGGTATTCTTTTCATCTCCCACAACCTCGGGGTAGTGGCGCGGGTCAGTGACAAGGTGTGTGTCATGTATGCCGGGCAGGTGGTGGAAATGGGCCGGGTGACCGAGCTGTTTAAAAAACCGTCCCACCCCTACACCAAGGGGTTGATGCGGTGCGTACCCAAGCTGAGCGCCGACAAGGCCGGATCCAAGCTGCACCCCATCCCCGGACGGGTCCCCCATCCCCTGAAACGGCCCGAGGATGAATGCATTTACGTCCCGCGATGCAATTATTCCACGGACAAATGCGTCCTATCCTGGCCCGGGCTGTATGAAGTATTACCCGGCCATTTGTCCCGCTGTTTTTATGCTGAAAAAGTGCTCAAGGACTCCCTCAAAGAAAGGGCCGGAAAAGATAAGAAAGCGGTGTCGACAGAAGCCGAAGAACAGACCGACGAAACGGTACTGGATGTGGATAACCTGAAGGTCTATTATGAACAAGAATCCAAATCCATTCGCAGCCTCTTCGGACTGGATAAACCCCAGTATATCAAAGCGGTGGACGATATCTCCATGGAGGTCGCCAAAGGCAAAACCCTCGGCATCGTAGGGGAGTCGGGATGCGGCAAATCGACGCTGGTCAAGGGGATCATCGGGCTGGAGGAGATCACCGGCGGCGATATCGATTTTCTGGGAGTGGATATAGCGCTGCCGGTGGATGAACGGCAGATCGAGACCATTCAGGACATTCAAATGGTGTTCCAGAACCCGGACGCCACCCTCAACCCGGCCTACACCGTGGGCCGGCAGATCGCCCGGCCCATCCGACGCTTCGGCACAGTGCCCAAAAATCAGGCCAAGGCCGAAGTGATTCGACTGCTTCAGGCGGTGCGGTTGGGGGCCTCATACTATGATCGGTATCCGCGGCAGCTTTCCGGGGGTGAAAAGCAGCGGGTGGGCATCGCCCGGGCCCTGGCCAGCCGGCCCGATATGGTCATCTGTGACGAACCCGTGTCAGCCCTGGACGTATCCGTGCAGGCTGCGGTGTTGAACCTCCTGCTGGAAATCCAGAAGATGCTCGGCACCACCCTTATCTTCATCGCCCACGATCTCAGCGTGGTCCGGTTCTTCTCGGATGATGTCGCCGTCATGTATCTGGGTCAGATCATGGAGATGGGCCCCGCCGAAACCATCTATGCGCCTCCCTACCATCCCTATACCGAGGCGCTCCTCTCCGCCGTCCCCATTCCGGACCCGGAAGCCGAGCAGAAAAACATCCGCCTCAGCGGCAACGTCCCGAGCGCCCTGAACCCGCCCTCGGGATGCCGGTTTCACACCCGCTGCCCCCGACGGTCCATGCTTCCCGATGGCGGCATGATCTGCGAAGCCGAAGTACCGCCATGGCGGCCGGTGAGCGAGGGCCATCACATCCTCTGCCACATTCCATTGGATGAACTTCGCAGAGTCGATTCGGTGGTGAGCGCGGCGTAGGACATGATTTTCGGATTCATGCACAGACACCGGGCGATGGCCACCCGTTGCTGCTGTCCGCCGGAAATAGCACAACAACCCTGTATCCAAAAAATACAACTTCGGTGACTTGACCAACCGCTTACTGAAATTTTCAAAATGTGGTTGAAGGCGCAGGATAATGAAAGAAGCCTCCAGAACTGAGATCCGACGCCTGACCGTTGTATGGGAAACCCCGCAATCAGCGGCAAGACCGCTCAAATTCAAAAGCTGCCCCGTCCGCCCGGCACAAAGCCCCATAAAACGTTGAAATGCCTCCAGGTCCCCGACATTTGTGATCTTCCGAACATCCCGCTCCAGGTAGGGTATGCAAATTGAACATTTAATATTCAATTCGCATGATAGAAATCCGATGTTAATTCAATTCTCAAGCACTCCAATCAGCCGCCGCTAATGTCCGATCCCCAGCACCTCCCGGCAATACCGTACCGACCGATAAACCGCCTCTTTTTCGAGGCGCAGGGCGGTTGCCATGTCATCCATGGGAATGTCCATTTCGGTTTCGATATTGATGCGGTTCATGGAGGAGTGGGTTTTGAAGATCTCGTAGGCCCGTTTCATGTCGATATCCCCTTCTCCGACGGCCACGCCGGTGAGTTTGAAGCCGTAGCGCTGAAAAATGATGCGGTCATCCCGGAAATGGTTGGTGAAGGCCCGGGGGGCGAGATTTTGGATGGCGGTCATGGGGTCTTCGGTGACGTGAAGTGCGTTGACGGTGTCGATGCAGGCGCCGACATACGGATGATTCACCTGGTTGAGAAGCCATAGGATCTCCCCGGAAAAGCTGTCGCAGTGGTTTTCCACGGCGATTCGAATGCCGGCCGCTTCGGCATCGGGGGCCGAATTCTTCAGGATCTGAATCGTTTTTTCCATATCCTTGACGACCGCCGGATGAAACCGGCTGGCGGATACCGGCCGGGGTCTGCGAAGGTCCATGCTCATCTTGACCACATCCGCGCCCAAATATTCAGCGATTTCCAAAGCTTCGGGAAGATCGTTCTGAACCCCGATACCGAACCCTCCCAGATCCAGGGAAAAGTTGTACTCCAGGTATATTTCCTTCTCAGCGGCCGCCGACCGGACCTCCTTGAAATAGACGGGATCGAGATGCTCAAGCACCCCGTCATCCAGATGAAGCCCCTCCAGCCCCATGTCGACGATCAGATCGATTAACTCAAACGTGGACAACTGCCGAGGCCAAGGCAGCTTGAAATCGGCCCAGGCCTGGCCGATGCCGTGCATATAAAGGCTATAGGTGTGCAATCCGAGCCGCATGGGCTCTTTCCTTTTCGTTGGATGCGGTTTATGCTTTGATTTTCTGCTGTTTCAATTTATCTGGTATTTTCGCTTTGCCCGGATCGGCTTTGGACAATAGACCGCATCAAGTTGGCTTCCTCATTATTTACGATCAAAAGCAGGCGTTTTGAGCGGCTTTAATTGACCTTTTTTTCCCGACTGGACCATTCTTTGTCGCGCAGTACGAATTTTTGGATTTTGCCTGTGGCTGTTTTCGGCAATGGGCTGAACTCGACATATTTGGGCGCTTTAAACCGAGCCAGATTTTGTTTGCAAAATTCGATGAGGGCTTCAGGAGATGTGTCAGCACCTTTTTTAAGAGTCACAAAGGCCTTGGGAACCTCCCCCCATTTCTCATCCGGGGTGCTTACCACGGCCACTTCCAGTACATCCGGATGGTGATACAATACATTTTCCACCTCGACCGTAGAGATGTTTTCCCCTCCGGATATAATAATATCCTTCTGACGGTCCATAATCTGGATATAGTTGTCCGGATGCATCACCGCCAGATCCCCTGAATGGAACCAGCCGCCTCTAAAGGCGGTTTCTGTGGCCTCGGCATCTTTGTAATAGCCCAGCATTACAATATTGCCCCGCATCACCACCTCGCCGATCGTGGCGCCGTCCCTGGGCACCGGTTCCATGGTGTCGGGATCGACCACGTCCAGAAACTGGCTGACCGCGTACGCCACACCCTGCCTCGAACGAATGGCGGCCTGCTCGTCCGGGGGCAGGTCATTCCAGTGGGCCTGCCATGCGCAAATCGTATAAGGCCCGTAGACTTCGGTCAAGCCGTAAACATGATGCACACTGGCCCCGATTCTTTCCATCTGGGAAATAATCGCAGGCGATGGCGGCGCTCCGCCAACGGCCACTTCAAGCGGCCGTTTCAATGAAATCTGATCCG
This sequence comes from uncultured Desulfobacterales bacterium, assembly GCA_964573705.1. GTDB lineage: Bacteria > Desulfobacterota > Desulfobacteria > Desulfobacterales > Desulfococcaceae > JAABSQ01. The sequence continues at coordinate 5,297 of CAZNLT010000062.1, read as the reverse complement.
ATGACGGGTGATTGGTAATTCCAATCAGCACGATGGGAGCCGCGCACATGTGCGAGACACGTTCGGCTGCCAGCAGTTCGATGATCTGTTCAGGATCGACCTTTCGCAAACATACGTGTGTACCACCCGCCGCAGTCACCGCCCAGGGGAAACACCATCCGTTGCAGTGAAACATGGGCAGGGTCCATAAATAGACCGAGTCGTTTTTGAGGCCCATTTCCATGCAATCGGCCAAGGCGTTCAGATAGGCGCCCCTGTGATGATACATCACCCCTTTGGGCTGACCGGTGGTGCCGCTGGTATAGTTGATGGTGATAACCTGACGCTCGTCTTCGAGGTCAATGGCCAGGGCTTTTCCGGAGCCGGTTTTAATAAACGATTCATACTCTGTTCCGTCAAGCGGCAGGTCATCATCGACATCACATATATTGACAAATGTTTTTACCTGCGGAATCTCATCGAGGACGGAAAGGACCAGACCGGCGAACTCGTTGTCCACAAAACAGACCGTTGAATCCGAATGGTTCAGAATATAAGCCACTTCCTGCGGTGAAAGCCTGATGTTGACCGCCACAAGCGCCGCACCGATCATGGGGACGGCGAAATGGGCTTCCAGCATAGGCGGGGTATTGGGGCAGATGAAGGCCACCTTGTCGTTGGGCCCGATTCCCGCATTTTTCAGGGCACTGGCAAGCTGATTGACCCGCTGATAAAACTGCCGGTAGGTATATCTCTGATTTCCGTGTACAACCGCGATTTTCTCCGGATAAACCTCGGCGCTTCTTTTAATAAAGTTCACAGGTGTCAACAATTCATAATTTACTGAAGGATAATCCATGCTGCCCCCTTGGTAGGATTTATGATTTTCATTTCAGGCGATTTATTCTTCTGATCCGGCCGGTACCGGCACTCTATCCGGCCTTCCGGCGAAATTGGGCATGTCTTTGAGCACTAAAAGAAAATAAAGTCCCACACCGAGACCCAGCCCCCAGGCCGGTCCGAACTTGGCGATAATCATGCCCACAAAAAAGGCGTAACCCTGGCTGACCGGGGTTTTGACCATGGAGATGGCGATATAGGCGCAAGCAAACCCGGTCAGTATAAGGGTGATCGACAATGCCACCGGCAGGAGCGGTTTCATAAACGTAACCACCGGCACAAGCAGGGCCAGCAGAAACGCCGGCCAGTACCAGTTAAAAATTCCCGTGTAAATGGAATCCATAAAGCTGCGGCCGGTCTTGTATTTTTCGATCAGAAACACGTGGACCCCGGTCCACATGGGTCCATGGAGAGGAATAAAAGGACCTGCCATCAGCAGATGCCCGAGATTTTTGAAAAACAGGGTGAAATGCGTGCGGGTGTTGTCGGCTTCCAGGATTTCATCCTTTCGCACTTCAGAAGCCTGTTCATTCAAGGTATTGGCCAGAACAAGGTCGCCAAAGACAAAAATATACACCATCAGGGCCAGGGGCAGCGCCTTGATAAACAGATCCAGACCGGGCCATCCGACGGAAAAGGGCGAAACCGTTCGGACATATTCGCCGATGGCCGGCACGTGGAAGCCCATTTTTATATCGAATGAAAGCTCTCCGAACAGCGGCCCGACCACTGCTGCGACCAGAAATCCCACCAGCATCGCCATGCTCGCCATCAACTTGAATGCCTTGATCTTCTGTTTGGCGCTTGAGAACCAGACGGAGAACATGAGCAGAAGCACAATTGCCCAAACGATGGGAAGAGTGTACGGCATGCTGTCGAGCCGGTCGAATTCAGTGTTGAAAGCGGAAATCGCCCCGCCGAAAATAATGGCTGCCCTGAGTTCCGGGGGAACCCACTGGAAAAACCGCTCCCCCAGCCCCGTGGTCGCAAAAAAAAGAAATATCACGCAAACGCAGAGAGTAAGCGCTGTCATGGCCTGTACGGCATCCACCCCGGGGCGAAACTGACCGAGAAACACCATGACGAGTGGAAGCGCCGGTGTGATCCACCCCGGAGCGTAGGGTTCGCCAAACAACATCGTCTGTGCCACCAGCCAGAAGAGCTGGATAAACATGACCGCCCAGGCCAGCTCAAACGGTACATCGAAATACTTCATGGTCAGCGCCGCCACAACCCCTGCTGTGGCAGTCGTCAGGAGCCCTCCCTGGATCATCTCCGATAGGGAAAAGCCCACATGAACCCCCGGAATCCGCAGGGTGAACCGCCACCACTTGATTCCGGGCTGAACCTGATTTTCTGTACGTTGAATCGCCATGACAACCTCCTGCTGATAGGTGTTTAGAAAACAAAATACTCTTCAGACAGGAAACTACCAAAGCCGAATAGAGGTGTAAATTGAATAGATTCGGAAAGATATGCAAGGAATAATACTGAAAGGGGGGTGTTGATTCTCCCTGCCCGGGCACCGGTAAATTACCTAGGCCGTATCCCGGCTTCTATTTTCACTATCCACCCAAATCGCGGCAAACCGGACCAATTCAGAAGAATGTGCATAACCGAGTTTCTCCTTGATCCGCTCTGTATGGGAATAGACCGTTTTGGTGCTTACGTGCAGCTGTTCGGCAATTTTGCAGGGCGCCATTCCCTTGCCGATAAGATGGAAGACGTCAAGCTCCCTGTTGGTCAGGACATTAACAGGGGATTCGGAAAAGGATCCAGGGTTATTTCGATATTTATTCAACACCCGGGCCGTCATATTCTCACTCAGGAAAATATTTCCCGAAAAGATGCTCCGTATCGCCCTGACCACCGATTCAGAAGTTTCCTTTTTGTTGATATACCCCTGAGCGCCGGCCTGCAGACACCGTTCTGCATAGATCTGTTCATCATAGGTGGACAGGACCAGAACCGGCAATCGCCTGTAATGGCAGCTGACATGCTTGAGCAAGTCCATGCCGTTGCTTGTTTTCAATGCAAGATCAAGAATCAGCAGATCCGGATTTGATTCTGAAATAGCTTCAATGCCGCTGTTCACATCCTCGACATTGCCGCAAACCTCGAGATCCGGTTCCTGGGCGATCAACTCCGAAAGCCCCATCCGGAAGATGGGATGGTCTTCCACGATCAAAATACGTCTGACCATTTCGGTTTCAAGGGATCGAAGCGCCATCGCTGTCCTCCTCTATCTTCGTTTGGGGATTAAATGCTAAAACAACCCGCGTGCCGATTGTTTCATCTCTGCGGACATCGAGAACCCCGCCGATACGACGGGCCCTGTAATGCATGATGCGGATACCCATCCCGCAGTTTTCGATATGTTCCGGAAGACCGCAGCCGTCATCATGAATCTGCATGATCGCTTTTCCCTCTTTTCCGGAAAGTGACAACAAAATGTTCCGGGCATTTCCATGCCTGACAGCGTTGTAAGCAGCTTCCCTCGCGATGTAAAATATATGGGTAGCCGCAGCCGTTCCCGGCAGAACGGGCTGACCGTCGTGTTCGATCCGGCAGGTAACGCCGTAAATCTGTTCTACATTTCGGCAAAGCTCTTCTAATATCAGTTCCAATGCCTGATCGGCAATATGGGTCGGGCAGAGGCCGCGGGAAATCCTTCCGGTTTTGTTTATCGCTTCCTGCACCAGTTCCCTGATTTTATCAATCGAACCAAGATCCGTGTACCCTTTTCCCGCCAGTTTCTGCCGCAATACTTTGTGCATGACCTCTATCCCCAAAAGGTGCGGACAGAGATCATCGTGCAGGTACTGGCCCAGCTGGAGACGCTCGCGTTCGCTGATATCGATAATTTCGCGCTCCAGCCGTTTTGTGTCAGTCAGGTCATCAACGGAACAAAGAATGCATCTTTCACCCCAGATAGTGACCAGTTCGGCATTAAGGGTACCCAGGCGCCTTTTGTGTTCGGCATTGACCAACTCCACGTCCATATCCCGGACTCTCCCTTTATTTTTCAATATCTCAGCAAATTGAATAGAATTATTGAAATCCAGGAACAAAGAGAGCTCTCCCAAAGACTTTCCGATCACATCCTCATAGCTGTAACCGGTAAAGGTTATAAAACTCTGATTGGCGTCGATAAGCCGGTAATTGTTCATGTTGGCTATGAAAATACCGCTCGGGCTGGAGTGAAAGGCTTTGGAGAACAATTCCTCTGTTTTACGCCGCTCTGCTATTTCCGCTTCAATTTTGGCTCGGTAGGTTTCCAGCCTCTCCATGAACTGGTTGAAATAAAGGGCAAGTCTTCCGATTTCATTATTGGCCCGGCTTTCCACCCGTCCGGTAAAATTTCCCCCTGCGCCTCGGGAAAAATTTTTTTCCAGCTGATGAAGCGGACGGGTGATGCTCCTGGCAATGGCAAATGTCACCGGCAGCATGATGGTCAAAATCAGCAGAATGGAGCCTGCCATGATATTTCGTACTGATTTCAGAGGGGCATAGAATTCTTCGAGATAACCGGTGGACGACACGATCCAGTCATATTCCGGAATATAATTGTAAATAACCAGTTTTCTACGAAATCGATCTTCACCCGGATTTCGCCATGAATAAAACAGTTTACCGTTTTTGGTTTTGCACTGGTGGCGAACCAGGTGAAACCCGTCCGCATCCACCGCATCCCAGAGGTTGCCGGCCAGATGGGGATGCACCACGATGTCGCCATTGCTTTCCAGGATATAGCTGTACCCGGTTCTCCCGAAAGTCTGGGCAAGTATATTGTCCTTAAAATCGGAAATATTGACCAGTCGGTTGAATTCGGAACGATAGGAGGATACCGATATAATCCAGTCCCATGGTTCAAAATAGGTCATGTAAAGGGCTTTGGGACTGGCCTGATTTTCTCCGGGGTTTTTCCATTCATATTCCAGATATCCCTCCTTACGTTGCATCTGGTTCTGAATGAAAGCAAAATGGGAGAAATCGACATCTTCCACCAGCGGATTGGGATGCATGACAGCAATTCCGTTGGAATCTATGCAATAGATATACCCGGTGTTGCCGATTGCCTGACTCAGAAAAATTTCCTTCAGCTGATCTTTTGCCGCTTGTTCAGGTATCAGCTCCTCTTGTACCCGGGAATGGTAAAAGGATGCGATTTCGAGGTTCTTTTCCGCCACAGCCCGCAGGTAATTTTTGATAGAGGCCTGGGCCGTGGTTTCCACCATGTTCAATATGGAGTCGGTCGCATTGGACAGTTTGCTTTCGATATTTTCTTTAATGGTTTTACCGGCGATATAATAAACACTCATCCCAACCATGAGTACCGCGGTAAGAACGATCAGAGAATAGGTATAAACGCTCATGACCTTGGAGCTGGCCACCCCCAAGCATGAAAATGGACAAAT
>CAZNLT010000061.1:0-29148 GCA_964573705.1 uncultured Desulfobacterales bacterium | reverse complement strand
CGGCGCTGTTGGGATTCATAAAGCCGTAATAACGCACCTTCATGAACCCCGCAGGCAGCACATGCTGCAAAAATCGACGGATGAACTCCATGGCATCGAGCGACATCGTCCTCGTTCGGGCGCCGCCGACCTTGCGATAGCGGATCTTCACGGTGCGACCGTCCACCGACGCGATTCGGTGATCTGACATGGCTACCTTGAACATGTACGGCGCCAAATATTTCAAGGTCTGCTCGCCCGAGCCAACGGCCCGGACATTGACGTTCCACTCGGTGCGCCAGACCTCCGGCGGAATTTGATCATAGAGCCCTTCCCCAATCATCGCATCCCGGAACTTGGCTCGGTAAATCCACGACATGGCTTTGACCGACAAGAAAAAATCCGGTCTTGAAGGATGCCACCGGTTTTCCGCCACTCCGGAAAATTTGCCCGGGCCGGAAAGCGGTTTGAGCGGGATTGAAGGAGGATAGAGATTGTTTAGTCCATCAGAAAGGCCAAAAAAACCAGGGTACCCAAGCCGGCTGACAAAAGCTTGCAACCCGGGTACCCCGTTTTTTTAGGTCGGCTTCGGAAGAAGCGATTCTTTATTTAGATTCGATGCCCGCCGTCCACCTCGATCACGCGGCCGTTGAAAAAATCGCATTCGACGATGAATTTCACAGCCTGCGAAATCTCTTTCATTTCACCCAAACGACCCACCGGAATCTGATCCACAATCTTTCCGATCACCTTTTCATCGATCTTCTGCACCATTTCGGTACTGATATAGCCCGGTGCGATCGCGGCGGAGCGGATGCCGTATTTGGCCAGTTCCTTGGCCCAGGCCACGGTCATGGAGGCCACGCCGGATTTGGTGGCCGAGTAGTTGGTCTGGCCGAAATTGCCGGCCCGGCTGATGGAGGAAATATTGATCAGCACCCCCTTGACCCCGTGCTTCACCATCTGATAGGCCGCCTCCCGGCCGCAGAGAAAGACGCCGGTGAGGTTGACCGCGATGACCTTGTCCCATTTGGGCATCTGAAATTTCTGAACCTCCTCCCCCTTTTTCCGGATAAACAGGCCGTCGGCGGTGATCCCGGCGTTGTTGACCAGGACGTCGGGCGGGCCGTTCTCTTGGGTGTAGGTTTCAAAAAACGCCTCGACATCGGATTCGCTGGTGACATCCACCACCTTGCCGTCGATGCCGGTCTTCTCCTTGAGTTCATCCAGATTTTCCTGGATCACATCCAGGGCATAGGGCTTGGCCCCGGCCTCTTTCATATCCAGAGCAAACTGCCGGCCCATTCCCCTGGCGGCGCCGGTAATGACCACATTTTTTCCCTTCAGATCCATGGTGACCTCCTCTTTCTTCTGGTGGTGGTTCGAACAGACTTCGAAAAATACTGATCCCGTAAAAAATTCTAATAGTTGCGGGAATATGGAAAGTCTATGAGCAAACGGAGACTTTGTCAACTCAGGAGGGATTCATTTGGAAGGTTTTGCCGACTGTTTTTTGTTTTCGGGCTTCTTTACTGAACCCTTCGCAGAAGATTCATGTTCTCAAAATCCGATCGGCAAAGCCGGGGGTAATTTCTTCATATGCCTTTAAAATGGAGGGATGAGGAAGGGGACCGTTATGTTCCTCTTTAATGATGAAGTGATGTTCTTCAATTCGCTCGACGATTTCTTCTGAAACGTCGGATAATTTTTGCCCTAATTCCTTTTCGAGAATTTCATCAAGTTGAGATCTAATTACTCCTTCTCGAGAATTCTCTGCTCGATCGCTTGAGTCACTATCTCCCGCATTTTGCTCCGGGTGATTATTCCCCTGGTTTTTAGTATATGTTTTATTTTGCATGTTGCCCTCTAAAGAAATTTGCCACATAGCTTATGCAATCAAATTAAATTCTTTACCCCTCTTTTGCAACCTTTTCCTTGTGCTGATTTTCCATCGATGCCATTTCATATTTACTTTTCATGAATCCTTAAGCCGCTCCTCCCTCAAGGGAACCACCGTCCCCCCCTTCATGCCGCTTCCGATACAACGCAAAATAGGTCACCGGAATCACCAGAAGCGTAAACAGGGTCGAAGCAAACAGCCCGAAGATCAGGGTCCAGGCCAAGCCTGAAAAGATCGGGTCCAGTGTGATCGGCCAGGCGCCGAGGGCGGTAGTGGCGGCGGTGAGAAGAATCGGCCGCATGCGGATGGCGCCGCTTTCCAGGATCGCTTCCTTGAAATTCATGCCTTCCCGTAATGAATCCTGAATGAATTCGATCAGCACCAGGGAGTTTCGAATCACGATGCCGCCCAGCGCGATCATGCCGATCATGCCGGTGGCGGTGAAAAAGATCGGGTTTTCAAATCCGCCCACCGGATCGGCCGCCACCAGGTTCAGGAGCCAGAACCCGGGCATGGCGCCGATCAGGGTCAGGGGAATCGCCATCATGATCAGGAGCGGCATAAAAAAGGAATCGGTCTGTAAAATCAATAGAATATAGATCCCCATCAGGGCCGCGGCAAAGGCGATGCCCATGTCCCGGAAGACCCGCAGGGTGATCTGCCACTCCCCTTCCCCGGTCCAGACCGCTTTTACCCGATCCGACAGCGGGTTCTCCTCCAGCCGGTTCTGCATGTCCAGAATCGCCTCGGCCGGGGCCCGGCCCGCCATTTCGGCGATCACAAAGACCACCCGCTCCAGGTTCTTGTGATAGATCGGCTGATCGATCGGCACCCGGACGATATTCACCAGCTCCGCCAGGGGCACCATCTGGCCGGTGGCGGTCTTCATGGGAATCTGGGACAGCGATGTGGTGCTGGACCGCTTCTCCCGGGGCAGGATGATGTTGACCAGCAGGGGCTGGCGCTCGTCCGGCACGTGGACCATGCCTGGATTCGCCCCGCTCAGGGCGGTCCGCAGGGTCTGGATGATCGCCGCCGTGGATACCCCGTGCAGGGCCGCCTTTTCCTTGTCCACCACGAAATCGATCCGCTCCCGGGAGGCTTCGGCCATGTCGTCGATATCCACCACATAGGGTTCGGCCTTCATGATCTTCTGAATATGCTTCCCGCCTTGGATCAGTTCCTCATAAGAGGTGTCGGGGTCCCCGTACATCTCCACCACGATCGTGGCCAGCACCGGGGGTCCGGGCGGCACCTCCACCAGCTTGGCATTGACCCCGTGTTTTTCCGCAATCGCCTCCAGGTCCTTTCGCAGCCGAAGCACGATCCCGTGGCTCTGCATCTCCCGTTTGTCTTTTTCCAGCAGGTTCACCCGAATATCCGCCACATGCCCCCCTTCCCGAAGGTAATAATGGCGGACCATGCCGTTGAAGTCCATGGGCGAGGAGAGCCCGACATAGGAGACCACGTTCGTGACCTCCGGCACCTTTCGAAGGTAATCCTCAAACGCCTGAACGGCACGGTCGGTCTCCTCCAGGGTGGTCCCTTCAGACAGATCCAGGACGATCTGGAATTCGTTTTTATTGTCGAAGGGGAGCATTTTGAGCGGCACCAGCCGCAATAGAATCAGGGCAATGGCTAAAGCGAGCAGGGCCAGAACCACCGCCAGCAATACCCACCGCATGGTGCGGGAATCGAGGAATGGGGACACCACCGTGCGGTAGGTTTTTCGAATCCAGCCCTGGGGGGCTTTGGTCCCGTCCGTTTCCGCCTCTTCTTTTTTGTCTTCCTCCACCCCGGTTTTTTTGAGCAGCATGTGAGTGAACCAGGGCACGATGCTGAGGGCGCAGAGGGTGGAAAAGATGACCGTGATCGGCACGTTGGCGGCCATGGGCGCCATATAGGGACCCATCATGCCGGTGATGAAAAAAAGCGGGGTGAAGCTGACGATGATGGCCAGGGTGGACATGATCACCGGCGGAAGCACCTCGGCCACGGCATACAGGGTGGCGTCGATGGAGTTCCGTTTGCCCATCAGCAGGTGCCGCTGAATGTTGTCGACGTTGGTGATGGGGTCGTCCACCACCAGACCCAGGGAGAGAATGAGAGCGAAGAGGGTCACCCGGTTGATGGTGTAGCCGAAGACGAAATTGACAAACAGCGCCAGAGAAAAGCTGATGGGCACCGCCAGGGCCACCACCAGGGCCTCCCGCCATCCGAGGGTGAAGGCCAGAAGCAGGACGACCGTACCGATGGCGAATCCCAGTGAACTCAGCAGATCGCTCACCTTTTCATCGGCGGTTTTGCCGTAATTGCGGGTCACCTCGTAGTGAACGTCGGCCGGAATCACCGTCTGCTCCAGTTCTTCCATGCGGGTGAGGATGGTTCGGGCCACATCCACCGCATTGGCGCCTTTTTTTTTGGCCAGGGCCAGGGTCACCGACGGGGCGGTCCGGGGGGATGAAACCGGCTGCGCCTCCTTGTCGAGATCCTCGGGATACACATTCGAAAACCCGATGCGGGTGTAGCTGTCCACCTCCGCAGGGCCGTCGATGACGGCGGCCACATCCCGCAGGTAGACCGGGCGGCCCTGGTGAACCCCCACCATGAGGTCGGACACCGCCCCGGCCGAAGACAGAAAGGAACTGCTGGTGACAGTGAAGCGTCGGTTGAACCGGGAAAACTCACCGGCGGTCACCGACGCATCCGCCCCTTCCAAGGCTTTTTGAATCTCCAAGACCGACACCCCGAGGCCGTCCATCCGCTCCAGGGACAGTTCCACCCGAATCTCACGCTTACGGCCCCCCACGATATCGGTTCGGGAGATGTTCTCGATCTCGGAGAGGCGGGCCAGCACCTCCTCCCCGATTCTTCGGAGTTCCGGGTCCTGGTAGCGCTCGGAATAGAGGGTCAGATTGACAATGGGCACATCGTCGATCTCCAGCGGTTTGATCACCCATCCCTGAACGATGGGCGGCACTGCGTCGATGTTCATGCGGATCTTGTTGTGGAGTTTGACCAGGGACCGCTCCCGGTCCTCCCCCACGAAAAACCGGACGGTGACCACCGCCATGTCCCGCCGGGAGATGGAATAGACATACTCCACCCCGTCGATCTGCCACAGCAGCCGCTCCAGCGGGGTGGCCACCAGCTTCTCGATCTCCCCGGGCGAGGCCCCGGGCGCCTGAATGAAGACATCCGCCAGCGGCACCACGATCTGGGGCTCCTCCTCTTTGGGCGTGATCATGACCGCCGCCACCCCCAGGCAGAGCGAAGCGATGATCAGAAGGATGGACAGGTGAGAGGTCAGAAAGACCCGAACAACGGCGGGAATAATGCCTTTCGGCTCCGATCCCGGATCAGTCATGGTTCTTCCCCCGCTGATCTCGATTCAAGGTATAACGTCTCCCCACCGGACAGCCCCGAGAGCACCTCCACCTTTTCGTCGATCCGCCTGCCGGTCTGAATGAAGCGGCGCTTCCAGACCTCCCCCTCTTTGACCCGGACCAGCTCCAGCTGCCCCACCCGCCGAACCGCTTCTTCAGGAATCACCACCACCGGATGCTCCCGCACCGGAATCAGGAGCTTACCGAACATCCCCGGATACAGCCCGGAAATTCTCGGGATGGAGGCCTTGACCAGGAAGGTCCGGGTCTGAGGGTCGGCATACGGGACGATCTCCTCCACCTCCGCCTCCACCGTTTCCTCGAGTGGGGTGATATTGACCCGCAGGCGTGTTCCGGGAGTCACCTTTCGAATCAGCCCTTCCCGCACATAGGCCTCCAGGCGCAGGGTTCCGGCGGTCTGAAGCTTGAGCAGGGGTTTGCCGGGCATGGCCATGTCGCCGGGGTCGACCAGGCGCTGAAGGACTTCTCCGGATTCCGGCGCCAGCAGCCGGGTGTAGCCGAGGGAGATTTCGGCTTCACGAATCACCTCCCGGGCCTGCTGAATCCCGGCTTCGGCCCCGGCCAGGGCGTCTTTGGCGCTCTGAAGGTTGGCCTTGGCTTGAAGATAGGCCGACCGGGCCTGTTCCAGGTCCCGGCTGGTGGCGGCCTGGCTTTCGAAATAATTCTGAATGCGCTTGAAATCGGCCTCGGACTGTTGAAAGGCGGCTTCGGCGGCGATCACCGACTGGCGGGCCTGCTCCCGGGCCGCTTCGGCGCTTTTGAGCCCCTGTCGAGCCTGATCCAGCCGGGATTCCGACTGCCGGCTGTCCAGGGAGATCAGGAGATCCCCTTTTTCCACCGCATCTCCCGGGCTCACCTTGACGTCCAGCACCTGGGCGGTGACCCGGGCCTCGATGTTCGATTCCACCCGGGGCCGGACCGTGCCCACGGCCTCGTAGTATTCGGTGATCATCTGTTTTTCCGCTTCCGCCGTTTTCACCCCGTCGGATTCGGCTGCGGATGCCGGCCCGACAACAAAACCGGCCCCCAGGGTCAAGATTATAAAACCGATCATTGTTTTCATGGATTTTCCCTGTCTTCCTGTTCTATCTCGAGCCCTCCGGCTCGATCCCTTTGGCCTTGGCCCAGTACCCCACGGCCCGGCCGATCTCCGCCAGGGCTTTCTGCCGGTCATAATAGGCGGCGGTGGCGCGGATGCGGGCGCGATTCCGGTCCAGCTCCGCCTGAAGATACCGGGTGATGGTGGCCGATCCGCCTTCGAACTGCTTCAGAACCAGGCCCAGGGATTCCTCGGCGGCCGCCGCGCTTTGCCGGGCCGCCTCCAGCCGGGCCCCGGCCGCTTCCAGATTCTGATAAGCGGTTTTGACATCCATCCGCGCGGATAACCGGGCATTCCGGTCGGCCGCCAGGGTTTCCGCCAGTCGGGCCGAGGCCATATCCACCGCAGCCCGGGTGCTGAAACCGGTGAAGAGATCCCAGTTGAGGATCACCGCCGTCATCCAGTTTTCCCGGTCGGTGTCGTAGTCCATCGATTCGTCGTCCAGATAATATTTGGCCTGAAGGTCCACCCGGGGAAGGTACTCGCTGCGGGCCGCATCCACGGCTATGGCCGCCTTTTCGACGTTGGCCCGCATCTGTTTCAGATCGGGGCGTCGGGTCAGGGCATAATCGATGCCCCGGTCGTATTCCTGCGGCAGGGATGCGGCGGGCAACCGGTCGGGCTGCTCCAGGACCAGTTTTGCATTCGGGTCGATCCCCAGAAGGGTGGCCAGGGCGGTCAGGGCGGTTTGATACCGGTTTCGGCTTTGAACCAGCTCTTCCTGAGATTGGGCCAGCCGCGCGTCCAACGAAAGAACGTCCGATTTCAGGGCACTGCCGCCGCGAAGCCGCACCCGCATCATCTCCAGCTCCTTCTGAACGGTAGAGACGGACTCCCGGGAGATGCGGATGAACTCCCCGGCCGCCAGCACATCATAATAGGCGCCGATCACCGAGGCGATCAGCCCGTTTTCCACGCTCTCCCGGTCCAGCTGAGAGATGGTCAGGCCGGTCCGGGCCATTCGGCGGTTGAGGTAGTCCCGGCCGCCGTTGAAAAGGTTCAGCCGGCCGGTGACCCCGGTCTCGAAATTATCCAGTTCGCCGGGGGAGTTGAAATTCGCATTGGGCGGCAGTTCCCGCTGGTCGATTTTTTTGAAAAGATAAACGGAAGGGGCGTCGGCATGGGTGTATTCGGTATAAAATCCCAGGGCCGGATAAAAGGCCGCATTCGCCTGCTGAAGGGCGGCTTCGGCCTGCTGAATGCGGGCCAGGGCCATGTGCTGTTCCGGATTGTTTTTGAGGGCGATTCCAATGGCTTCGGCCAATGAAATCTTCTCGGCGGCGGTTAACGGGGCTTCTTCAACCGCCAAGGGGCTGATGCGCACCGCATCGGCTCGGGAGGCGATAATGTCCTCATATTGATAACGGCCACACCCGGCCAGAAGGATCAGCAGCAAACAGACGGCAACTCTTCGCATCATCACTCCCGTCGTGAAGGTCCGGTTCGGATCGATTCAGTACGATTCAATTCATGGACATTTCAGTCTTATATTAAGCTTTTTCCCTTAAGAATGCAACAGGGTTTCAAGGGATCAGAGAGCGGATAAAACACCCGCCGCCTCCGCCGTCTTCTTCGGCCTCGATCTCGGGTTCTGCAAAGTTCTCCTCGGTGGAGGCGGTCAGTGCCCGGGCCGCATTGACCCGGGCCCCGGTGAGAACCCGCCCCTCGAGGGATGCCAGGGATTCGGCGCCGTTGAGGACCGCGTTTTTCACCTCCAGATGGGTCAGCTCCGGCCGGTGGGACCAGACCAGACCGGCGATGCCGGCCACCACCGGCGCAGCCATGGAGGTGCCGCTTTTGAACCCGTATTCATCCCCTTCGAATTCCCACCGAATACCGGTGAGGATAATATCATCCACCACCGATCCGGCAAAGGTGCGAGACGCGTCGGTCTCCAGCCGAAACCGCAGATAAAAGGCCTCCCCCAGTTCGTCTTCGCTGCCCCACCCCAGAATTCTTTCAATCCCGTTGGAAAAACCGGTGACGAATCCGGTCACCGGAAAATCGATGGAAAAATTGATTCCGTCGGTGGAGCCTTCGATAAACAGGAAATCGAAGTCTTCCTCCAGCCGGAACCGGGACCGGAACTGAATGTGGAGACCGCGAAAATTATCGGCGTCGATGGGATTCCGGGTCTGAATATATGAATTTTCATTGTCGGCGTAATCCCCCTCGGAATCCTGCATGACCCAGGAGCCGAATTCGGGATCGAATACCCGGGACCACCGTTCATGCACCGCCTCCTTGCGCCAGCGGTCGTCCCCCGATTCGAAATCCTCGGAAAACAGCTCCACCCGGTCGGGCGGCACGGTGCTGAAAATATTGGAGTTGATACTGCCGCCCGGGGCCGCCACATCGACGGTGGCCCCGAAATTGGAGTAGGCGGCCAGACGGTCGTTTTCATCGGTGGCGGCCACCGAAATGATGTTGGGCAGTTGATATCCCGCCGGATAGGTCTGAAACCGGTCGTTGTCGTTGCTTTCGTTTCCCGCGGCCGCCACCGCCAGCACCCCGTTGTCGTCGGCATAGCGGAAGGCGTCGCGCTGGAATTGGCTGGGGGACGGCCCGCCGAAGCTGCAGTTGATGATTCGGGCCCCGTGGTCCACCGCATACTCGATGGCGCTGATAATGTTGATGGACTGAATGATGGCGTCCAGAAACGAGCTGGTCTCGAAGAGATCGAAGATCTGCAGGGCCATGATCTTCGCCCGCCACATCACCCCGGCGGCGCCCCGACCGTTGTCCCCGCGGGCGGCGATGATCCCGGCCACATGGGTGCCGTGACCGTCGCCGGAAAGGTCCCGGGAATAGTCCGAGGGGTTGGCGTCGTCATTCACGAAATCCCATCCATGGAGATCATCCACATACCCGTTGCCGTCGTCGTCGATCCCGTTGCCGGGGATTTCCCCCGGGTTGATCCAGGTATTGTCGATCAGGTCGGGATGCTCGAAGGCGACCCCGGAATCGATTACGGCGATCACCAGGTCCGGGCTGCCGGTGGCGAAATCCCAGGCCTCGGGGGCGGCGATCCCCCCCCGGGCCACCCCCGCCGTTCCGTTTACCGTCTGCCCCCGGTTGTTGAGATACCAGAGCCGGTCGAAATCCGAATCATTCGGAATCGCCATCGGGGTGTAGAGATAATTGGGCTCGGCATGTTCCACCTCCGGAATGCTCTCGAGAAGTTTCAGGGCTTCGTCGGTGGTAAGGGGGTCGGGAAGCCGCCAGTGCTCCAGGCCAATGCTTCGCACCGTTTTGATCACCTCGGCTTCGAACCGGTTCCGCACCCGGACCTTGTCGGATTCGGCCGTGCCGGACCTGAATCTGACCAGGACTTCCCGGTTCACGTAGGGCGCGTCGGCTGCTTTCGAATCGGGATCGGCGGCACGGGCTCCCACCGGTTGGATCGCGATCAGAAGACAGATCCAGAGGCTGATGACCACCGCCGTTCGTCTCCGCTTCATAGGCTTCTTCTCCTTCAAAAATTTCAGATAATCGGGTGAATATCAAGAGACCGCTTCGGCGGGATTGCTGGCGCGAATGGCGTCCTTGCCCCCTTCTTTGACATGGAACATGGCCTGATCCGCCAGGGCCAGCAGACCGTTGACGTCCTGAGCATCTTCCGGATAGGTCGCCAGGCCGAAACTCGCCCGAATATAGATTTCATGGCCGTGGTGGGTCAGATAAGGGGTCTCCCGGATCCGGACCCGCAGGTCCTCGGCCTTTTCCAGGGCCCGGTCTTTCTCGTAGCCCGGAAGCACCACCACGAACTCGTCTCCGCCGTAGGCCACCCCGTAGGCCGGCTTGGCCAGGGCCCCCTGAATGGTGCCGGCCAGCTCCTGAAGGGTCTGGCTCCCCTTGAGGTGGCCGTAGGTGTCCACCACCCGCTTGAAGTTGTCGATGTCCATGAAAATCAGGGAAAAAGGGAGGTTCTTTTCGGCGCTGACGGCGACCAGTTTTTTGAGGGCCTGGTAGAGATACCGGGTGTTGTAAAGCCCGGTCAGGTTGTCGTGAATGGCCTGATACCGGAACTGTTCCCGACTGCGCCGAAGCTCCTCTTCCACCTCCTTTCGGGCGGTGTGATCGATCACGATGCCCTCGATCATGGGCCGGCCGTCCGGGTCTTTGGTCAGCCGGGCGTTGACCATGATCCAGGCCGGGGCGCCGTCCTTTCGGCGAATCTTGAGTTCATAATCGGTCAGTATGCCCCTTCGCTTCAGGGCCTCGATCATGCGGACCCGATCTTCGGGGTCTTCGTAAAACGTGGTCGCCACATCCTCCAGGTTCAACACCTCCTCGGGCGAGTCGTAGCCCAGGATTCGGGTGTAAGAAGGATTGAGGTGGGTGATCCGACCTGAAATGGTGCTCTGAAACATTCCCTGGACCGCATTTTCGTACATGGACCGGTACCGCTGTTCGGCCCGGCGGCGCTCGATGATCTCGGCCTTGAGCCGGTTGTTGGTCGCCTCCAGCGCCTTCCGGGAGCGGTAGAGTTCCAGATGGGTCTTGACCCGGGCCAGCAGCTCCGCCTCATTCACCGGCTTGACCACATAGTCCATCGCCCCCATTTCAAACCCCTTCACCAGGGACTCGGTTTCGGTCTTGGCGGTGAGAAACAGGACCGGAAGGTCCTGAGAATCCGGGTTCTCCCGAATCCGGCGGCAGACCTCGAAGCCGTCCATCTCCGGCATCATGATGTCCAGCAGCACCAGGTCGAAGGCGGTGGACCGGGTCATCTCCAGGGCCGCTGGGCCGCTCTGGGCAAAGGCCATATTGAATCCTTCTCCCTGAAGGATGTTGGCCACCACCTGGATGTTCTTGGGAACGTCATCCACGATAAGAATCTTGTATTTCTTCTCCTTTTCATCAGCCATTGATCGACGCCTCCGTGTATTCGCGGTGCATGGATTTGATCTCCTGAATCAGGTCCGGATAGGCTTCCAGGGTCTTGTTGATCTGTTCGATGTCGAAGGTGCTGACCTGGGTGTTCAGGCGGTTTCCGAATTCCTGAAGCGGCCGAACCGAATAGGCATGGCCCAGTTTTTTCATGAGCTGTCCGAATTCGGCGATATCGTCGAAAAATCCGGTCTGTCGGGCTTTTTCCCAAAGCATGGCGCACCGGTTTTCCAGCACCCGAATCAGATCCGGCAGTTTTTCCAGAGCCTCGGGAGAGAGGGCCTCCACTGTACCGGTTGCCCCGGCGGCTTCTCGGGCACGGACCTCTACCGCCTCGATTCGGTGGGGCAAAAAGGGGGCCAGCTGCCGTATCATATCCACCCGCCGCACCGGTTTGGTCAGCACCTCATTGAAGCCGCAGGCGATGATCCGTTCATGATCGCCCTTCATTCCCGAGGCGGTCAGGGCCACCACCGGAATCTCCCGAAGGATCTCGTCGGATCGCATCAGGGCGGTGGCGTCGCACCCGTCCATGATCGGCATGCGGATGTCCATGATAATCAAGTCCGGACGGTGCTTTCGGGCCTTTCGAATGCCCTCCTGGCCGTTCTCGGCCTCCAGAAACCGGAGGGGGGTATCCTGAAAATAGGCCTTGACCAGGTTCCGGTTGGTCTCGATGTCGTCCACGATCAGCACGGTGGCCGGTTCGAATTCGATCTTTTCGTCTTCGGAGACCTTGACCCCCCGGCCCTCTCCGCCGTCTTCGGCCACGGTCACATCCCGAAGCACCACCATAAACCGGCTGCCTTTGTTGACCCGGCTCTGGACGAAAATGGCGCCGTCCATCATCTCCACCAGCCGCTTGGTGATGGTCAGCCCTAAACCGGTGCCGCCGTAGCGTTTGGTGCTCTGGCCGTCTTGCTGTTTGAAGGCCTCGAAAATTCTGTCCACCGAGTCCTCGGCAATGCCGACCCCGGTATCCTCCACCGTCAGCATCAGGTCCACCGAATTTTCCTTCTGATCCGGTCGCTGAATCTTCTGGGCCGCGATCCGGATATATCCTTCTTCGGTGAATTTGACCGCATTGCCCACCAGGTTGAAAATGATCTGGCGCAGCCGAACCTCGTCCAAAAGCAGCCGTTTGGGGATGTCCTGGGCGATATCGATGATCAGTTTGAGTCCCTTGTCCTTGATTTTCATGGAAAAGACCTGCTCGATTTCTTCGAACACGGCCCCCAGGTTCACCGGCTCGAATTGCAACTCCATCTTTCGGGCTTCGATCTTGGAAAGGTCCAGAATATCGTTGATCAGGGTCAGCAGACTCTTGGCGCTGGTTCGAATCGACTCCAGATAGTTTTTCTGCCGCTCGTCCTGGACCATACCGTGAAGAATTTCGGTAAACCCCAGCACCGCGTTCATGGGGGTTCGAATTTCATGGGACATATTCGCCAGAAACTCGCTCTTGGCCCGGTTGGCGGTCTCCGCCGCCTCCTTGGCTTCCCGCAGGGCGGTGTTGGTCTTGCGAAGGGCCGCGGTCCGTTTCACCACCAGATCTTCAAGGTGCTCCCGGTGCTCCTTGAGCTCTTTTTCCTGGGACTGAATCTCCTTGAGCATTTCATTGAACCCGTCGATGAGCACCCCGATTTCATCGTTGCGGTTGTGTTTCTCCGCCCGGACCGAATAGTCTTTTTCCTGGGAAATGGTCAACGCAGTCTGGGCCAGACTCAGGATCGGCACAGAAATGATCCGCTGTAAAAAAGAAGAAAGAATCAAAGCCACGACAAAGCCCACCAGAATGATCACCCCGACGATGGCCAGATACTGCTGAAGCTGGGTGCGCATCTCCCCGAGGTCATGGCGGATATAGATGGTGCCGATCATTTCCTTGTCCACGAAGATCTGCTGGAACAGGTGCAGGTAATGGGGGTCGAAAAAATGGCTGGTGCCCTGCACCTTGGGCGGGGTGACCGTTTTTTTCAGACCGGGGACGGAATAGGTGGCGAAGACCTTTCCGTTCTGCTTGTAGATGCAGGCGAAGACGATGCCGGGCCGGGTCCTGAAGGCGGCCAGGTTCCGCTCGGCCGTGAACCGGTCGTCAAAAACCAGAGCGCCTTCGCTGTTCATTCCCACCACCTGACCCAACGTGGAGAGGTCCTTGACCAGGTTCTGGCGAAAGGTAATGATCTCTTTGGTAACAAAGGCGATGGAGGCCAGCAACAGGGTGATGCCGGTGGTGAAAAGGATAATCCAGATCAGCTTCTGTTTGATGGAGGGGCTGAAAAATGACATCTCAGGGCCCCCCCTGAACGATTTCGGCGGACATCAGAAGCTGAGAGCTGAACTTCAGGTCGGCGGTTTCGGCCGCCTTCAGATTGACGGCGAATCGGAGCCGCTGCTCCCGTTCGAAAAAATTGATAATCCCGCCCTGCCGAATAAACCCGGCGGTCTCCCCCACCGTCAGGATCGAATGGCCCCGGGCCAGAGCCAGCCCCCTGCGGATGGTGTCCGAATCCTCCGTGGCCATGTAGAGGATATGGCACCCGGGGATATCCGCCTCCGAGTTCAGCTTTCGAACCACCAGCCGGTGGTCCCGGACCGATTTATCTTGCAGGGCCAGCAGAATATCCGCCTCCGGATCGGAGGCGACCAGGCAGAGCACCAGGGGGCTGTCCGGTTCCGGAAAAGCCCCCTCGGGCCACTGGGTGAACCGGGCGAAATGATAGATAAAGGCGGCCTTGACCTGATATTCGGAGCCGGCCGGCGGCTGGCCCTGAATCTCAGCCGTGGGAAGCAGGACCAGCATCACCCAGAGCAGTATCCTCCCCGGCTTCCCCAGGGGCGCCGTATGAAATGCTGTCATCGATAACCTCTCTTAGAACAACCAGTCCGCTTTGAAATAGACGCTTCGTTCGACTTCCAGGGACGAAAATTCGGAATGGCGCTGTTCGAACAGGTTCTGCCCCACCACCGCCAGCTCCAGATCGGGCAGCGGGGCCCAGGCCAGACGGGCGTCCAGGGTCGCATAGCTGTCCACATCGTTTTCGGAAAGCCGGTCCACATACCGGTACCAGAGGTTCAATTCCAGTTGGTCCGTCAGATCGAGATCGGAGCGAAGCGAAACCTGATTTCGGGGATTGGCCCCTTCGAACAGAAGAATGTTCTGAAACCCCGCATCCACGTCGGGGATTTTCTGGTGGAGTTCGGTCTCCAGAAAGGTGTAGGCCGCCTGAAGCCGCCAGAAATCGGTGGCCTGCCAGAATGCGGAGACTTCAAATCCGTAGGATTCCCCGGAGAAATTGTTGTCGAAATAGGTGGGAATGATGACCTGGTTGTCGGCCCCGATTTCGGGTAATACCCGCCCATCCAGCCGAACCGCGATCAGCCGGTCGTAATCATTGTAAAAGGAGGCGACATGGAGCCAAAAGGGTTTGGCCGGTTGAAACCGGTAGCCGAGTTCATAGGCGATGAGGGTTTCCGCCTCCAGTCCGCTTTCCCCCCGAAGCTGAAGGATCACCGGCCGGTCAAAACCCGAATCCTGCGGCGGAAACACGAACCCGCTGATCACCCCGTCGTGCTCGATCCGCGACGGCACCCGGACCGCTCTGGAGATCGCCCCCCAGAAGGTATGCCGTTCCCGGGGCGTCCAGAGAAACCGGGCGCTGGGCTGTACGTCCAGCCCGGTGTACTCGTTGTGTTCGAATTTGGCGCCCAGGATGAGGCTGAACCGGTCCGGAAAAACCTGAATCCGGTCCTGAAGAAAGGCGCTGAAAAGATGATAATCCTCCGAGGCCGGATCGGTGCTGATGTCGATGCTTTCATCGAACCGGTCGGAGATGAACCGCCAGTTGAGCCCCCAGATCAGGTCATTGCGCTCCATCACCCGAAAATGGTGCTGAAACTCAAGATCGGCGGTGTGGGTCCGCACATTTCCGCCGTCGAAATCCTTGTTCAGATAGTCATAGAAAAACTGCAGGGCGGTGGACGAGGTCGAAGAAATCCGGTGGGTCCAGCGGCTCAGAAAATGGCCTCCGCCGGCCCGGGCGGTGTCTTCTTCTTCGACAAAATAGGGCGGTGTCAGAACAATCCGATCCAACTCATTATCATATTGGCTGTAAAAACCGCCCCCTTCAAAGGTATAGGTATTCGGCCCTTCGTGGGGTCTCCAGTCCATTCGAAAACCGGCCCGGCCGGAATGCCAGTCGCTTTTGGAGGGGTCGTTCTGAATATCCCGTTCTTCCTCGAAGAGCTTGCCACGGACAAAGTATTTGGCATAGACCCGGTAAAAGGCGTCCGAGCCGACCACGTCGCCGTAGCGAAGGGTCCCGATCCCCTCTTCGGTGCCGGCCAGCGCGGTCAACTCCCCGCCCCGGGTATTTCGGGCGCTCTTGGTGATGATGTTGATGACGCCGTTGACCGCATTGCTGCCCCAGATGGAGGCCCCGGGCCCGCGAATCACCTCGATCCGCTCGATATCCTCCAGGACCGTATCCCGAATATCCCAGAAGACCCCGGAAAAGACATGGGTATAGATGCTGCGGCCGTCGATGAGGACCAGCAGCTTATTGGAAAAAAGCTCGTTCAGGCCCCGAATATTGACCGCCCATTCGGTGGCGGAAATTCGGGCCACCTGCACCCCGGGGACCATGCGCAGCAGCTCGGGAATGGAGGTGGCGCCCGACCGGCGGATGTCCTCCTGGGTGATCACATACACGGCGGCCGGCACCTCGGAGAGCCGCTCCGGCCGTTTGGATGCGGAGGAGATCTTGACGTTTTTCAGCTCTTCCAGGCTGAACTGGGTGAAATCGATCTCCCCCACGGCGGACCGGGCCGTGCCCGGAAACCCGGCGGCCGATGTCAGGAAAAAAAGCGCAGCTCCCCAGATCATGATTCGGATACAATACGGCCTCGGCCAATGATCTGAAGCGAGGAATCGGCTGCAAACATCTTTCATGGAACCCCTCCCGGCGATACGCGGTTATCGCAGATTCGACCCCCGAAGCAAAATTCTCCGCTTCGGGGTCCGCCTCTTTCTTAATATACTTGCCCTCGGGAATGCAAATGATAAACGGAATCTTTCATGAAACCCATGCGAATCTATTCTGAACAAATCGATGAACCAAATAACGGATTTTCAATCCCGACCGCTTCTGATATGATCATTCCCGTGAAAACCAGATGATCAAACTGAATCGAACCCTATGGAAAGGACCCGATATGACACCCGCTCCGCCGTACCCGCACCTTCTCGCCCCCTTGGACCTGGGCTTTACCACCCTCAAAAACCGGACCCTCATGGGCTCCATGCACACCGGCCTGGAAGAAGCCCCGGACGGGTTCGATCGAATGGCCGCTTTTTACGCGGAAAGGGCGGAAGCCGGCGCCGCCCTGATCGTCACCGGCGGCATTGCGCCCAATGCTTCCGGACGGGCCTACGAAGGCGCCGCCATGTTGACCACGGAAGCGGAAGCCGAACACCACCGAATCGTCACTCGGGCGGTTCACGAAGCCGGCGGGTTGATCGCGCTTCAGATCCTTCATACCGGGCGGTATGCCTACCATGAAGGACTGGTGAGCGCCTCCCCTCTTCAGGCCCCCATCAATTTTTTCAAACCCCACGCCCTGACCGAGGAGGAGATCCGGACCCAGATCGAGGATTTCGCCCGGTGCGCCGCACTGGCCCGGTCCGCCGGATACGACGGGGTGGAGATCATGGGCTCCGAAGGCTACCTCATTAACCAGTTCATCGCGCCCCGAACCAATCATCGCGAGGACGACTGGGGCGGCAGCTTTGAGAACCGAATCCGGTTTCCGTTGGAAATTCTGGGCCGGGTGCGGGAGGCCGTCGGCAAAGATTTCATCCTTATCTACCGGCTCTCCATGCTGGATCTGGTGGAAGACGGCAGCAACTGGGAGGAGGTGACGTCCCTGGCCAGGGCGGTGGAGGCAGCCGGCGCGGACATCATCAACACCGGGATCGGCTGGCACGAGGCCCGAATCCCCACCATCGCCATGATGGTGCCCCGAAACGCCTTTACCTGGGTGACCCGAAAGCTGAAAGACCAGGTCGCCGTTCCGCTGGTCACCTCCAACCGGATCAACACCCCGGATACCGCCGAAGCGGTGCTGGCGGCCGGAGACGCGGATCTCATCTCCATGGCCCGCCCCTTTCTGGCCGATCCCCGGTTTGTGGCCAAAGCCGCGGAAGACCGGGCCGACGAGATCAATTCCTGTATCGCCTGCAACCAGGCCTGTCTCGACCATATCTTCGAGGGGCGGATGACCTCCTGTCTGGTCAATCCCCGGGCCTGCCATGAAACGGTGCTCAACTTCACCCCGGCCGCCAAACCGCGCCGAATCGCCGTGGTCGGGGCGGGTCCGGCAGGGCTCTCTTTTGCGACCGTGGCCGCGGAGCGGGGGCATTCGGTGGTTCTGTATGAAGCAGCGGACCGGATCGGCGGACTGCTCAACATTTCCGTCCAAATTCCGGGAAAATTGGAATTCCATGAAACCCTGCGGTATTTTCGAAAACGGTTGGAGATGACGGGGGTAACGGTCAAGCTCGGCCATCGGGTGTCCCCCGGGGAATTGATTCAGGAAGGCTATGACACAGTCGTTGCGGCCACCGGCGTCGTCCCCCGGGAAATCGGGATTCCGGGAATCGATCATCTCAAGGTGCTCAATTACATGCAGGTCCTCGGGGAGAAAAAGCCGGTGGGCCGGCGGGTGGCCATTATCGGCGCCGGAGGCATCGGATTCGATACCGCCGAATACCTCACCCACGGGGATGCGGACACCGCCTCGGATGCGGAGGCTTTTCTTCGGGAGTGGGGCGTGGATCCGGAATATCGAACCCGCGGCGGCCTGCATCCCGATGGCCCCCTGCCGAATGCCGCGGATCGGGAGGTCTACCTCCTTCAACGGTCCCCTTCCAAATTGGGCAAATCACTGGGGAAGACCACCGGTTGGATTCACCGCCTGACCCTGAAAAAGCGAGGGGTACAGATGATCGGCGGGGTTACCTACCGCAAGATCGACGACCGGGGCCTTCACATCACCCTGGACGAAACAGAGCGCCTGCTGGAGGTGGACACGGTGGTGATCTGCGCCGGCCAGGAATCCCTCAGAAACCTGGTGCCGGACCTGGAAAAGGCCGGGATCGAAACCCACCTCATCGGCGGCGCCGATGTGGCCTCCGAATTGGACGCCAAACGGGCCATCGACCAGGGGGCGCGGTTGGCTGCAGAAATTTAGAGGGCTGCCGGAATTCCTAAGATGCCGACCATATCACCGAAAAGAATGAAGGCATGTGGATCAGGGTTTTGTTGGCTTCGGCTGCCCCTGCTTGGCGATTCGGTTCAGGAGCCGAATGATTTCCCGATTCTGTTCGATCATCTGGTCGTATTTTCGGATCATCTCCTCCTGCCGGGCCGCCATGACCCGATTCTGATCGAAGAGGATGGACAGCGACTTGGTAATATAGAGACCGCCCATGGCGATCTGCTCCAGTTTGTAGTCGGAGTTGACCGAGCTGTAGGGTTCCGGAACGACCGCCTTGAAATCCTGTTGATATTCCTCCATTAATTCTTCCATGGGGTCACCGATAGCGGTTCCGGGGATTAGCCATAATACCAGACATCCGATAAGAAAAAGAAAAGGGTGTTGTACGGATTTCATGACTGCGTGGCTCCTTCTTCGGGTTGTGGTTTGGGTGAGGCCGCAGGTGCGGCGGGACGGTCGTAAATGAACTTCCAGTCCTTGTATTTTTTCGCGGTTTGAAAATTCTCGTATGGAGATGGGAAGTTGCCGGTTTTAATCGGTTTTCTTTCGCTGGTGCTGGCTACCCCCTTGAGGCCGCCCTTAGTATCCAGAATCAGGGTCCACTCCCCGTCTTCGGTCATCGGGTCGGTGTAGATTCGTCGAAGGTATTTTCGAATATCCGGAAACCGAGGGTCCACCAACAGATCCTCCAACCGCCTCGGATAGGCATCCTGCCGGCCCGAGGGAGTGGCCCGGACGTAGGCGGCGATGGCGCTTCGAATCCGGTCTCCGCGAAACAGCAGTTCCGCTTCCCGGTCCCGCTGCATCAGGATGCGCCAGTACTGGCCGGCGCCGCTCAGTGCGATGCCGGTGACCACCACCGCCGCCAGCACCGCCAGATAGGTGAAGCCGGCCTCTGTTCGCCTGAATTTATTCACGCAAGTGCGTTACCATTCATTGTAGGGGATGCCGTTGAGGCCGATCAGGTCGCTCCCGCTGCGGACATCGTAAATTCCGACCTCGTCTCCCTCGGCCGGAATCAAGACCCAGGTCTCCGCGGACCGGGTGAAGGGGTCTTTGGGAACGGCCCGGATGTATTCTTTTTCCACCAGCACCTCCAGACTTTCCGGATAGGCGCCGTGGTCGGCATAGTGCTGGTCGATGACGTCCCGGAACACGAAGAGGGTATTTTCCAGGGAGGCTTCCCGGGCACGGATCACATACCGCTGCATGCTCGGCATGGCCAGCGTGGACAGAATTCCCACGATGGTGATGACGATCATCAGTTCCAGCAGGGTGAACCCGCTCGATTCTTCAGCGGATGGTTTCAAACAGATCATCTTCACCGCCGGGCTTCACCAGTCCCGATAATAACTGCCGTCCAGGGCCTGTTCATCGCTCCGGGAATAGACATCATAGACATCCCCGCCGCCCCAGACCTCACTGTCGGAATCATCCGCGTAGGCCCGCAGCCCCCACTCCCCTTCTTCGGTCATCGGGTCTTTGGGGATCTTTCGAAGAAACTTCCGTTTCATCGGCACAGGGCCCTGCAGCTCCACCCCTTCCACCAGGACCTCCAGGGATTCCGGATAACCGCTGGATGCTGCCTCGGCCGGAATCTTGCCCTCGTCCACAAACCGTTTGTACTCGTCCAGAGCCGTGCGGAGGGTCCGAAGATGCCGCCGCAGTTCCACCTCCCGGGTCCGCTTGTACATCAGTTTGGACAAGGGCATGATGCCGGTGGCCAGAATCGACAGGATGGCCAGGGTGACCGTCAGTTCGATCAGCGTCACGCCGCGTGCATTCGTATATTTTCGCAAAATCGTATTCGACATCATTTTATTGGACGCAATGTTTTCATCTTATCGGATTTCGATGGACTCAAAAATCACCATATCTTCACTGGCGCCCATGATCGGTTTCGAGTCCGGCTTGGGCCGCGGGTCCAGATCCAGATCCTCGGGGATGTCCTCCCGGGGCCGATCCAGGTATTTGTCCTCCCGTTCGGCGATGCTCTCAAACGGCTCGGTCAGCGAAAAGGCTTTCTCGGACCCGGACCAGATCTCCGATATGTCCGGATTCGGAACATCCTGATCCCGGATGACGATGGGGGTAATAGCCATGATGATGTCGGTGCGGGTATCCTGGCTGTTCTCATTGCTAAACAGACGCCCCACAACCGGGAGGTCACTCAGGAAAGGAATCTTTCGCAGGGAATCCCGCTCCTCATCGCTGATCAGCCCGCCGATCACCACCGCTTCGCCGTCGAAGATGGTCAGGATGGATTGGGCGGTCCGGGTTCGAATGGCGAACTGGGGATCATCGGAGGTGCCCAGGTTGGGCCCCAGAGAACTCACCTCCAGCCGCAGTTCCAGGGTGATTTCACCATGAAGATTGATCAGCGGCATCGCCTCCAGCTTGACACCGATTTCATAATATTGAAAATCGAAGGTCACCACCCCGGTGGTATCGATCCGGCGGTTGGTGCGCAGCGGCACCCGCTCGCCGATCAGGACCTTCGATTTTTTGCCGTTCTTGACCCGAATCTGCGGGCTGGCCAGGGTCTGGGTGTCGGCGTCCTGTTTCAGGAAGTTGATGGTGGCGGTGGGCACCGATACCAGCACCTCTTGAGTGGAGAGGCCGGCCAGCGCATCCACAGAGGCGCGCTCCGAAAAAACGGCGCCCGCACCCACCCCGGAAGAGCCTTCTCCGATGCCCATGGTGACCGCCGGCGGATTGAGTTCCAGCCCGAGCTGGCGTTCTTTGGAGCGGCTCACCTCCAGAATTTCCACATTCAAAAGCACCTCGGCCTCGGCCCGGTCATTGGCTTCGATGATTTTGGCGGCGATTTCCACCATCTCCCGGGGCGCGCGAATCACCACCGCATTGAGCATTTCATTGGCGATAATGTTCTTGGTTTTCAATATCTTGGCCAGCATGGCCACCACCTTTTTGGCTTCCAGGTTGGCCAGGTAGAAAGTTCGAATCTGCAGATCCTGGTATTCCTTGGCTTTGGCCGGGGTATCCGGATAGATCAGGAGGGTGGTTTCATCCACGGTTTTGGCCGCCAGATCGTTGGTGTCCAGCAGAACCTCGATAAACCGTTCGAAAGAGACATCGGTCATGAATAAAGTGACGTTCGTCTCCTTGAGGTCCTTGTCGAAAATGAAGTTGACCCCGGTAAGCGTGGAGAGCACCTCAAATACGTTCATCAACGGGGTGTTCTTGAACTTGAGCGAAATCGGTTCATTTCCGCCCTTGAGTTCAAGCCGGTACCGGGACGGACGAGCCGCTTTTTTTTCGAAATAGGCCAGGTATTCCCGGGCCTTTTCATTGTCGGGATCGATTTCCAGGGCTTTTTGAAACGCCTCCCGCGCGCTGCGGTATTGCTGTACCTTCAGCATATTCTTTCCCTGTTTCACATAATAAGCCGCCGACTTGAGGTTTTTGGCTTTTTGAATCAGTGCCAGGGCCTTGCGGTTGCCGGGGACCATGGCGAGGCTCATCTGAAACTCCTCGATAGCCTCATTGAACAGACCGCTTTTAAGCAGCAACTCCCCTTGAGTCAGATGGACCTGAGAGGCCCGCCATTTGGCGCCCCGAAGCATCAGCTTGATTTCGGTATTGCCGGGATATTTTTCGAGCGCCTCCTGATAAAACCGGACGCTCTGATCCCAATCTTCGGCGGCGATATAGGTCCGACCCTGTTGCAGGTAGCTGTCGGGCATGATACATCCGGACAGGAAAACCAGCACCACTGCGCTCCACAGCAGTCGAAGCAGCGCCGGAAGATTGCATTTATTTAAAATCATAATTTTACAGGTTGTACCCATCCGTTGTTCAGCCGATGCCGAGCCGGGTTTACTTCGAATTCAACCGGTCCCGTTCATACGATTTCAGAAACCGGGTCAGATCGATATGGACCGTGTCGTTGAGATGCTCCGCCCGCAGGGTAATGGCATCCAGGGTGATCTCTTCCACCAGATATTTGCCGTCGATTCGGTCCCCTTCCCGAACCACCAGGGTCTGTTTTCCCCGTTGGAAAAAGATCACCGGTTCATCTCCCCGGGTGAAAAGACCGATCACCTGCAATCGACTCAGATCCTGTTCCACCATCGACAAGGGATCCTCCGCGGCCGGCCCGGCGGTATTTTCCCCGGCGGACGGGGCCGGTGAAGGCGGCGGTGCAGACGGTTCGGGCTTCACCGCCGGAATCGGCTGAAAAAAATGCTGATTGAGCACCTCCCCCCGGTGATCGGACGGATCGGTCAGGAGATGGAGATAAACCCTCACTCCCGGGACTTGGTTGTTATCTCCACCGGCCCGTTTTGAACCGGTTCGGTCGGTCTTTCCCGCCCGATTCCCTTCACCGGTATAGGTCAATTGTTCCACCCGCCCCTGCTCATAGGGATTCATCCCCTGATATCCGAGAACGATCAGGAACAGGATGACCAAGACCGCAAGCAATCGTTTCTTCTGATCGAGATCCACGAAATGATTAGGGTTGGAGCTGTAAACTGCCCCGGAAATAGGTGGAAATGGAAAGCGTCAACGTCACACCCCGGGCTTGAGCGGGGCTGTTGTCAAAAGAAAGCGTTTCGATACAGAACAGCCGCGGAGAATTCTGAATATCCGCCAGCAGCTGTTTATGTCTCGGATACGGCCCCTGAAGGGTCAAATCCGCCGCATATCTCAGCAGAAGCAGATCCACAATCCCCTCGGGCTTAAAAACTATCGACTCGACGGCCAGGCCGTTCTTTCGAATCAGGGTATTCACTTCTTCACTCAGTTTCTCCGAAGCCGACTCTTCAGGGAGCGTCTTTCGAAATTCCTGAATCTGTTCCCGGGCTTGAATGAACTGCCGGATGGCGCCGTCCCGGTTGACCGAATCCAGGTCTTTTTCGCGCATTTCCCGATAATTCCGATGCAGACGCGCCACCCGGCTTTTTTGCTCCCCGGTCACGACGGCAAAATAGATCAGGTTGATGACCAGGCATGCGCCGACCACCAGCCAAAGGGACTTGTTGGATTGAAATACCAACAGATACCGACGAAAATCCGGCATGCTCAGGACCCCTCTTTGTCGGCAGAAAGAACGGACCGGGCCAGACTCCCGAATACCGGTTCCGGGAACAGCGTCGCCAGCTCCAAATGGGCCACGATGTCGAATCGAACCGGCAATTTATCCCGCTCGACAGAGGTTTCCGTCTCCGCATCGCTCTCTTTTTCCAGATCGATCTTGAGAAGCTCAAAATTACTGAAGAGATCGACCGTTTCCTTTTCCTTTAGGTAATTGCTGACCTCGCTTAATGAGGTGGCATATCCTTTCAACTCGATTTGCCTGAAAGGCTCCTTGGGCGCCAAGCTTTCCAGATAGATATTTTCGGGCATGCCGGTTTCGATGGCGCTCAGAACCAGATCCCACGGAAACACATCCCGGGCGATCAGGCGGTTGACGAATCGTATATTTTTTTTGACTGCATCCATCTCCTTTTCATCGAGGCCGACGCTCCCCCGCTCCGCCACCCGTTCGGCCTGTTTCTGCTCGAGGGATTGGATCCTTTCCGTGTAATCATGAATATCTTTGCTCAATTCAAAGTGGCGGCGAATATTGCATCCGGTGACCACCAGCGCCGTCAGCGCGGCCCCGATCATCATCAGATGGGCCAACCGCGGGTTGACGTATTCGAGAGTGGCCAAATTGATTCGAATGCGCTTGACGGTCATGATTCTTACGTTATGGACTCAGACTCTGGGCCGCGCCGATGGCGGCACTGAAATAGGACACGCAGCGGGCCGAGCCGATCGCCCCCGAGTAGGTCGTCATGGGGAATTCATCCTCCCTTCCGTGCCCGTTCTCGATGGAAATAAACCGGCTTTCATCGATAATCACGATGTCCCTGGCGATGATCTCCATCAGGCCCTCGGAAAGGTCCCGGTAATAATGGCCGGGATATCCCATATAGAGGCGCTCGATTTTCTTGTCGGGGCAGGCATCGATAAAAAACTGCAAGGTCATATCCAGATGGTGGTTGAAATGGGAATCCGAAGGCCCCTTTTTCACCCCGTGGTAAAAAAGGATCTGCCCGTCTTCAATCACCACAAAAGAAAAATAGGCTTCAAAAAAGCCGAGAAAGGCGATGATTCCCGAAGATGGAATCTCATCGCTGTAAAAATTCAACTGGTTGATCCCGGACGGACAGATGATTTCAGGGATAATATCCTGATCTTTTAACAGCGACTCATACTGGAGAATGATTTCCCGAAACGCCAGAACCACCAGCAGCCGCGGTTTCCCTTCCGGGCTTTTCCCCAGCAGCTGGTAAGAAATCACGCATTCTTCCGGAGAAATGCGAAAGGTTTTTCCCACCCACCACTTCACCATCTTCTGAATTTCGGCGCCGCTGCGGGGCAGTTCATCGAATTCCTGTACGAAAATTTTCATGGTTTCATTGGGCAGCGACACGCCCATGCGGAAAACCTCCCCGCCGATGGCATCCACCGCGGACCAGACCGCGTTTTGAAACGCATCCATATCCAGAACATTGACGCTTTTATAGGAACATTTCACCGTTCCCGGCGGGAGCGGCAGTTCTCCCCAATGGGTGAGACACCACCCGTTTTTGCGCTTTTCCACCCGGGACGTCTTAATGAAGAAGGGTGTAATTTCCAACCCGGCCAGACTTTTTCCTCCCGGCATCAGCACTTCGAGGGCCGAGGACAGTCGTCCGCCGATTCGGGGCAGCTTCTCAGAATTGAAACCGGCCATGGCGTCAACTCATAGTTTCGGTTTCAACAAAGGTCACCCGGTCGGCCTCCTCCAGGGTGGTGGTTCCCTGGAATACCTCTCTCAGGGCCGCGGCCCTCAAAAAAGTGGTTCCCATGGCGGTCGCCTTCTGTTTAAGTTCCGAGGCCGGGGCCATTCGAATGAACATCTCCCGAAGTTCATCATCCAGTTCCACCATCTCAACAATGGCTTTCCGTCCTTTGAAGCCGGTGCCCTTGCAGGATTCACAGCCTCTGGATTTATAAAACACCTGATCGCGGCAGGACCCCGCCGACAGTCCCGATTCCGCCAGGTCCTGATCCGACGGATGGGTTATTTCCTTGCAGGGGCAGAGGGTCCGGATCAGGCGCTGGGCCACGATGCAGTTGAGGGCCGACATCAGGTTGAAGGGCTCGATCCCCATGTGGATAAACCGGTTGATCACCTCAAAGGAGCGGTTGGCATGAACGGTGGTGAACACCAGATGGCCGGTCAAGGCGGATTGAATGGCGATCTGGGCGGTTTCGGCGTCCCGAATCTCCCCCACCAGAATCTTGTCCGGGTCATGCCGCAGGATCGAACGAAGTCCCCGGGCGAAGGTGAGCCCTTTTTTTTCATTGACCGGAATCTGAACGATCCCCTTCAACTGGTATTCCACCGGGTCTTCAATGGTGATGGTTTTTACATCCTCACTCTGGACCTCGGACAGGGCCCGATACAGGGTGGTGGTTTTGCCGCTGCCGGTGGGCCCGGTCATCAAAAACATGCCGTAAGGGGCTCGAATCATGCGGCGGATTCGGATTAACTCCTTTTCCGGCAGCCCCATTTCATCCAGGCGGAATTTTCCCTGGGTATCCGCCGCCAGACTGTCCCGGTCGAGAATACGGATGACGGCATCCTCTCCGAAAACGGTGGGGAGAATGGAGACCCGAAAATCGATGGATCGGTTTTTCACCTTGATCTTAAACCGTCCGTCCTGGGGAATCCGTTTTTCCGAAATATCCAGCTCCGACATGACCTTGATTCGAGAAATAATGGGACTTTGGTGCTGAATATCCAGGGGATCAGTGGCCTGATACAGCATTCCGTCGATTCGGTATCGAATGATCACCCCTATCTCCGAAGACTCGATATGGATATCGCTGGCCCGCTTGTTGATGGCATCCAGAATGGTGGAATTGACCAGCTTGACGGTGATGCTCTCTTCACTGGTGACATTCTCGATGCTCAGATCATTGCGCCCCTCCTCCTCTTCCCGAACAATGGGCAGGCGCATGTCATCGGAAACCGTATCCAGAAAGCTCCGGGAAGATTCGAACTTTTTCAGCAAGGCGTCGAGTCGGTCTTCACTGACCACCACCACGGAAATGGACAGGTCCAGTATCAGATCCAGCTCGTTTTCCAGCCGTATCAGATCCCTCGGCCTCGGCATGGCCACGACCAGCTCGTCTTCATTTCGCCGGTAGGGAAGGAACCGGTATTTGAGCATCAATTCCAACGGAATCCCGTTGACCAACTCGTCCTCAGGCAGTTCTTCGAGCTCGACATAAGGATAATCATACTGCCGGGCGATGACCTGGGCGGCCTGTTCCGGATCGATGAACCCTTCCTGAACACAAATATGGCCGAACCGCTGCTTGCTGAGGGTCTGGCGGGAAGAGGCGTAATCGACCTGGTCCCGGTTCATGAATCCAAGGTCCAGGGCGCACTCACCGAATTTGCATTTCTTATAGGAGCGATACTTCTCTTCCATAGATCCTCAGGTGATGCAGAAACATCAGGAGATGGTTCCGGCCAGTTGAAAAATGGGCATATACATGGCCAGCACAATAAAACCGATAATGAACCCCATACAGACCATCAAGGCCGGTTCGACGGCCGTGGTGATCAGGTTGAGTTTGGCTTCGACCTCCGCCTCATAAAAATCGGCGATTTCATTGAGCACCGGCTCCAGCGCCCCGCCGCCCTCCCCGGCATGAATCATCCGCACCGCCAACACCGGAAACAGGCCCTGTTTTTCCAGGGATTCCGAAAAACCGGTCCCTTGCTGAATATCCCCGAGTACTTTTTCAAGCCCTGATTTTATGAACCGGTTGTTCAACACCCCGCCGGCGGTGCGAACCGCATCCATCAGCGGGGCCCCGCCCTTGAGGACCGTCGCAAGGGTCCGGGTGAATTTGGAAACGGCATAACTTCTCATCAGATCGCCGATAAACGGCAGCGACAATTTCAAACGGTCGATATGCATCCTGCCGAATTCGGTTTTATGCAGGTATATGCCTTCGCAAAAGATCAGGATGAAACCCAGAAACAAAAACAGATAGTGAGTTTTAAGGAATGTGCTGAATCGAATCAGAAACAAGGTCATCCCGGGCAATTGTGCACCCGATGCCAGAAACGTTCCGGTGAAAGTGGGGACCACGAACATCAGCAGAAACATCAGGGTAATTACGGAAACCATGGTCAGAATCAGTGGATATGCGGACGCCGAAATCACCTTGTGGCGAATCTCGGAGGTTTTTTTCATATATTCGAGGTAGCGGCCAATGGCCCGGTCCAGATCACCGCTCTTTTCACCGGCCTGTAATGTGGCGACATACAATTTGGAAAAGATATGGCTGTATTTGCTGAAGGCTCCGGACAAGCTTTCTCCGGAGAAGACATCCCGTCGAATGTCTTTCAGCAATCTTTTGAATTCACTCTCACGCCCTTTCTGCACAATCACATCCAGGGCCCCGACCACGGTCAACCCTGTTTTGAGCAATACCGATAGTTCCTGATTAAAGGAGTAGAACTCTTTCAGGTTGATTTTTTTATGGAATTTCAACCGGTCCAGGAGAGACCCGCTTCTCTCCGTCGGCCGAATTTCAAAAACAAAATTCCCCTGATCTTCCAGATGATGCTTCAGGGAGGTTTTGGAATCCGCCACCAGGGTTTGTTCAAGCACTTTGCTTTGGCCCGGTTCAGCGATTTTGCATTTGAAAGTGGGCATGCCTATCGTAAGATCCCTGAGTCAAAAAAACCGCGGTTTCAAATGAAAAGATAAAAAAAGATCGTAACAGGTAGGAGTCGAATTTTCAGTAATTTTTCAGCAAAAAGGGTCAAAAACCAGACCCGAATTCATTCAGTATTATCCGGCGTTCAAAAAATGAGAGTTAATATCCTTAAAATCGAGCATAGACAAACATCAAAATTCTAGTATTTTAACAGATACGGGTCAATGGGGATGCACCGGTATTAACGGGTAGGAATTAGCAACTTCGAAAGAAAGCCAATCTTCATCCAGGAGGAACCCAATGAAAATCAGCAGCGTATCGGAAATGAGGCAGATGGATCAATCGGCGATCGAAACCTATGGCATCCCTGATGAAATCCTGATGGAAAACGCGGGGCTGGCAGCCTATTCCGTTCTATCCGAACAGCTGGATATCCAAAGCAATCGTTTTCTGGTGGTCTGCGGCGGCGGCAACAACGGCGGAGACGGTCTGATGGTGGCCAGAAAAATCCACTCCAACGGCGGCATGGTCCGGGTCGTTCTCTTGAGTGATCCCGGAAAATACAGCGGAGCGGCGCAAACCAATTACAAGAGTTTGGGACATTTGCCCATTGAAATGGGACAGCTCGAATCCGTTGCATCGCTGGAAAAGGATTTGCCCCGGTATTCCATGATTATCGATGCGATTTTCGGAACAGGCATTTCGCGACCTGTGGAAGGAAAATATCGAGAGGTGATCGATCTTCTGAACCGGAGTGAAATCCCCGTGTTCAGTCTGGATATTCCCTCAGGCATTCACGGAGATACGGGTCAGATCATGGGCGTTGCAATCCGTGCCCAAACCACCGTCAC
>CAZNLT010000060.1:0-29991 GCA_964573705.1 uncultured Desulfobacterales bacterium | reverse complement strand
CGTGGAGCTGATCATCGACCAGCTCACCGCCCGCGGCGTCATGAACCCCGACGCCCTCTACGAACCCCCCTTCACCCGCCTCCACGCCGGCGGCCCCGACGCCCTCTTCGCCGGAAACGAGACGGTCATCGACGGCATCTTCGATACCCTGGCCGACATCCATGCGGGGCTGGGGGTGGATGCGGCGTGAGGCCGTCGCCGTGATGGATTGAGCGCCAAAGCCCGGTGTAAAGTACGCGCAAAAACCCCCTTCGCCGCTCATTGCAGCCGTTCAATGCATTGCTTTTTTCTGGAAAAAAGATCGCAGCCATGGAAATAGAAGGAATGGGGGCAGCAGGAAAAATGATAGTCTACAGATCTATTGCATTTTTATCCTGTTATTTTATAGTTGCATACAGTTGTATGCACAAGGTACAGTAAATTGTCAGGTTGAATTATGGTCCGAGAGATAAAACAGAAGACGGTTGTTGCCTATGTGGACGAATACGGAAATGAACCTTATACAGAATGGCTTTCGGGCCTGAAGGACCAGAAAACCCGGGAACGTATCAGGGTGCGCATTCGGCGGCTTGAAAGCGGCCTTTATGGCGATTGTTCGGCCGTCGGAGAAGGGGTTTCCGAACTGAGAATGTTTTTTGGTCCCGGCTACAGGGTTTATTTTGGGGAAGATGAGGAAAATATCGTCATCCTTTTGTGTGGCGGCGACAAAAGCAGCCAAAGCCGGGATATCAAAATCGCCAAGGCATATTGGAAGGAGTATAGAGAAAATGGCTAAAAAACGAAATTACAGAACCATTGACCAGATAGATGAAGAATACTACCGGGCGCATCCGGAGGAAATCGACAGCTATCTGACGACTGTATTTGAGGAATATGCCAAAGACGGCTGCACACCGGCCATGCTTTCCTCTTTGAGGATGATCGCCCGGGTGAAAGGCATTTCCGCACTGGCGGAAGAAAGCGGCCTTACCCGAAACGGCATTCAGAAAGCACTTTCGGAGCAGGCCAAACCCGGTTTTGATACCATCAATGCGATTATGAACGCCATGGGCTATCATTTGACGCCGCAGAAAATAGAAATGAATAAATGAAAGAGCTATTGAAATTCAGCCGCTTCCATAGGAGGCAAAATCATGTATCCAGCGGTAAAAAGTGTGGTGCCCACAGAAGACTATAGGCTTTCTGTCGCTTTCGACAACGGCGAATGCGGTATATTGAATATGAAGCCGTTCCTGGATTTCGGTATTTTTCGCCGGCTGAAAGATCCGAATGCATTCAAACGGGTGCGGGTGGCCTTCGATACCATCGAATGGGAATCCGGCATCGATCTGGACCCCGAATTTGTTTATGAAAAATGCGAGCGGAAAACGTACAAAGCAAAATCAAAGCCAAGTGGCTGTCCGCTTACGGCACACAAAGCCTCAAAGGTCAAAACCCCACCAGCAGGAAATCCACTGCGGCCATAATGGTATCGCGTCGGTCCTTCAAGGATGTTATTTTTGGACCGAGTATCCGAACCGGAACCCCGGCCAGTTCGGCTGTGGACATGAAAACCGGTTCCCCTTCGATGTCGAACTGAGGATTCAGGTGAGCGATCGGTTTGTCCATGGCGGCATCTGCAATGAGCGGAACAACGACACGTGTCGACAGGCTGTCCAGAAGGTCGGCCTGGACAGCCAGCAGGTAGGGGATATGGGCTTCGGTGTCTGCATTCGTATTGCCATACACGTCAAACTGCGCCATCAGAATGCCCTTTTCCCATCACTGAAAACGCCCTTCTCCTCGATTCGATTGTTATATGCTTCAATGGCCTCCCGGTTTTCTTCTTTCCACCGTTTTTCTTTTTCATCCCGCACCATCTGTTCGAGTTTCTGCTCCAGTGCCATGGAAAGATTCATGCCCAATGCCTTGGCCTGGCGTAGCAGATCGCTGTTGATGCTGAGATTCGCCGCCTTTTTTGGGGCTTCGTGATTGAAAACCGCTGTTCGCATAATGACTCCTTTAATGCGCGATTTTGATGCGCATACAATAGCCGCATTTGAGAGCGCATACAACCTTTTTTCATGGATGCGGATACGGCATGAGGGGCAGCCGGCTGATCCTGCCTCCGGCGCATCTTGATGCCATCCCTATCCTATTTCGCTCAACGCCCTTTCAAATGCTCGCCACGGTCTTATATCCTGAAACAGCTATGATGAAATATCGTGACCCCTCGTTCACCCCCCGGTGGTGCCGCAGGTCGACACCCCCGATCCGGTGAGGACCCATCGAAAAAAGGAAAATATCCCATGACCAATCCATTCAAATACGCTCGACTTTCAAAGGGCAATGCCGCCTGTCTGCTGGTGGACCATCAATCCGGCCGGATCTCTCTGGTGCAGGATTTCTCGCCCGGCGAGTTCAAAAACAATGTGCTCGCCCTGGCGGACGTGGCGATGTTCTTTGAGCTTCCGACGATTCTGACGACCAGTTTTGAAGAGGGTCCGAACGGCCCGATCGTTCCCGAACTGAAGGAAACCTTCCCCGACGCGCCGTTGATCGCCCGCCCGGGCCAGATCAACGCGTGGGACAATGAGGAATTCGTCAAGGCGGTTGAGCAGACCGGCCGCAAGCAGCTGATCATCGCCGGGGTGGTCACGGATGTGTGCGTGGCGTTTCCGGCGCTCTCGGCGGTCGAGGCGGGATATGAGGTTTTTGTGGTGACCGATGCCTCCGGGACCTTCAACGAGGCGGTGCGCCATGCCGCGTGGACCCGAATGGCCCATGCGGGCGTCCAGCTGATGAACTGGTTCAGCGTCGCCTGCGAACTGCACCGGGACTGGCGAAACGACATCGAAGGGCTCGGCGCGCTGTTGTCCGACCACATCCCCGGGTTTACCGGGGCGAAAGGTATCTGAAAAACCTCAAATTCTGGGTCCGGACCGCGGCGGGTAGGCAAAACCACGGTTCTGCAGCAGATGGCCCAGGCCCTGGTTCAAAAAGGGGACGATCCCAAAAGCATTCTGTACATCAGCCTGGATCATCCGCTGCTGAAATTGCTGTCCCTGCGGGAGATCCTGTCGCTCTTTCATGAGAGCACCTACCCCGACGGCAGGCCGGCCACCCTGCTGCTCGATGAAATCCAGTATGCCCCGCAATGGGAAACCGAGATCAAGCTGCTGGTCGATCACAAGCCCCAATACCGCATCCTGGCCACCGGCTCCGCGTCGGTGGTCCATCGGGATCGACTGGCCGAAAGCGGCGTCGGCCGCTGGATTACGGTACCGATTCCCACCCTTTCTTTT
Source organism: uncultured Desulfobacterales bacterium (assembly GCA_964573705.1). Lineage (GTDB taxonomy): Bacteria > Desulfobacterota > Desulfobacteria > Desulfobacterales > Desulfococcaceae > JAABSQ01. The sequence goes on along the minus strand of CAZNLT010000060.1, from coordinate 26,707 downwards.
TTTGAATTTGTGAGCATGCGCAATCAGGTGGACGAGGGAATCAAAGCGGATCTGCGTGTCAGTGCCCTTTTTTCATATTCAACCGGCGATCTGTCGGCCCTGGCAACCCGCATGCGCCCCCTGCAGCCGCTTTTTCAGCGTTATCTTCTGGTGGGCGGGTTTCCGGAAACCGTCAGCCAGGAAAACATCGACCTCTGTCAGCGGCTCCTGCGTGAAGATGTGGTGGAGCGGGTGCTGAAGCGGGACATGACGGCGCTCTTCGGCGTCAGAAATATCAACGATCTCGAAAAGCTCTTCATCTATCTGTGCCTGCATACCGGCGGCATCCTGGCCCACCAGAGCTGCGCCAAAGACTTGGGAACCACCGCCACGACGGTGGCCAATCATCTGCTCCTGCTGGAACAGGCCAATCTCATTTATCGCCTGCCCTTCGAAGTCAAATACAAAGCGAAACCGCAATTGGACAAAAAAAGCGGCCTCGGCATGTTTTGCGCGTCTGAAAACCCGAAGCAGGGATATTTGGTAACCCAACAGGAAGCGGATTTTGGGGTGACCCGGTTGAAAGGAATCGATACCACGTTTTTAAAGATTCCGGCGTATATTCTCTGCTATCTCCTGGGGCAGTCGGAGCGGCTTCTGTGGGGATAAGAGCGGGTATGGCAAAAGGCTGAACCGGCCAGACACACACCTGTCCTGATCGAAGGCGCTTGGGTCAATACAATTGCCGCTTGACAGAAAAACCGGATGTGACCACAATGGTTTCATTGGATGTGGATCGGTAGAATCCAATGATGAAAGAGGGGTGAGGGGATGGATGTTGGTGCATTTTTTTCTTAACTTCTGCTGAACAATGCTTTACAATCTTGGCATCAAACAAAAGAAAAAAAGGCGATAACCGCAAACGCTGAAAACAAAGACAGGTTCACCGCCCCCCCGGTTCACCGGGGCTGAAAAGGAGAAAGGGCAATGAAAAAAGCGATCCAGATCATCGAGGTGGAAATCCGGCGGTACGAGGAGGAAAGAAAAGCCTCCGGCAAAAACGAAACCGGCGAATACAACCGCTCATACAATACCCAGATATCCACCCTCAGAAGCGTCCTTTCTCAAATCAGGGAAGAATATTTTAAAACCGAGGAAGGCGTTGAAGAAAAAATCGCCTCCGCCAGGCAAAGGGCAGAAAAGCTCGGAACCCAAATCCTCTACGCCAAGGTACACACCGAGTCCGGCAATTCCCTGGCCCTCTATGCCCGGGACCTGCTGTCTTCTGCCGGGGTTTTTCGTATCGGGACCGTCCCGGCAGGGAAGGTGACGGAAAAGATTTTGTCTGAAAATTCCATTGAGGTTTTGCAGCATTCCCCCGCTCCCCCGGGCCAGAAAGAATCATGAACCCGCTCACCCCCCCGCCAGTTTCACCGTATACCCCTGGTTTTCGATCTCCTCCTTCAAGCCCTCCCGGTGATCGCCCTGAAGCACGATCACCCCGTCTTTCACGGCGCCGCCGGTGCCGCAGCGGCTTTTGAGGGTTTTGGCGAAATCCTTGAGGTCCTTGCCCGCCAGGGGGACCCCGAAGACGGTGGTCACGGTTTTCCCCTTGCGGCCTTTGGTCTCCCGCTGAATCCGGATGATGCCGTCATCCGGATGGCCGGGCAGTGGCGGCCTCTTCTTTTCCTTCTTCTGTTTTTTGCATCGGCATTTGGCGGCCGGTTTTTCGCAGGTCGGGCAGATGCGGCCGGTTTCCGTTGAATAGACCCGTTGGCTGTTGTCGTCCATCCGTGATTATCCCTTCTCCTGTCCATCACCGAAGAGCGACAGCTGCGGATCATTTTCCCTCTTTTTTTGGCGCTTTTTTCTGCCGATCTCCCGATTGATTGGTATTATCTATCCCAGCTCTTTTTCCCCCCGCTCCCGAATCGCCTCCAGCGCTCCCAGGGTCTTATCCGGCAGCGCGGGCGCCTCATGGGTCTCCAGGATGGCGAGGATCTTTTCCCGGACCCGGGCGGCGGTGTCTTTTTCGCCGCTTCGCACCCAGGCGCTATGGGATTCCCGGGTGAAGAGGGTCGGCTGCCAGAGTTCGGTCCGGAAATAGGTGCAGGTATGCATCTCCTGGAGGTAATTGCCGGCCGGGCCCACCTTGCCGATCACATCCAGGGCGAGAGTGTCGGGATTGATTTCGATGCCCTGCAGAAACCGCTTGACCATCCCGATGATCTCATCCCCCAGCACCAGCTGCTCCACGGCACAGGCCATCCCCATGTCCATATAGCCCACGTCGTGGATCATATTGAGCCCCGCCTGGCCCTGGGCCAGCAGATGAAACGCCGCCTCGGCCCCGGCCTGGGCGTCCAGCACCTTGGCATCGGTGGCTCCGGCCAGCCCCCAGGTGGGGAGCTGAAAATACTGGGCCACCTCGGCCTGGGCCGAAATCGCCAGGCTGGTCTCCGGGGCCCCCACACCCATCAGCCCCCGGCGCATGTCCATGATCCCGAAATTGCACCCCAGCCCCACCGGGCATCCCGGCCGGCGAAGCTGACACAGGACCAGACCCATCAACGATTCGGCTGTGGCCTGGGCGATGCCGCCGGCCAGGGTGACCGGACCGGTGGCGCCGGGCTGAATGGTGGGGCCCATCATCTGGGGCATGTTCAGATCGGCCCCCACGAACATTCGGGCCACGACCTCGTCCGGAAAGACCATGGGGGAGATCGATTCGGGGTAGAGCACCAGAAAAGGTTTTTCCTGAAGGGCGTCCAGCCCGCCGGCCACCTCGGCCGCCATTTCATAGACCAGTTCGGTGCCCCGGGGGGTGTAGTTGAGAAACACGATCGGCTTCACGGTGTTGGTCACCGTGGCGTAAAATTCATGGAGGTCCGCCGAATTGGCCGGTACATCCTGGCAGGAGCCCATGGGCATGACCCAGTCCATGTGGTCCAGCGCATCCGCGATTCGGGCGGCCCGGGCCAGATCCGCCACCGTGGTGGGGTGGTATTCGCCCGTAATCGCATCCTTGGTGTTGGGGCTGGCGGTGGAGGTGCCGTAGTAGCTTTTGCGTGCGGCCACCTCCAGGGCCCGTTCACCCCGGCGGTTGTAAATCGTCCACCCCTTGGGGACCGTCTGCAGGCACTGGGCGACGATGAACTCGGGCACCCTCACCCGGTCCCCGGTCACCACGGCGCCGGCTTTTTTGAGCATCTCCCGAGCCCCGGCATGGAGGACCTTGAAGCCGATCTTATCCATAATTTCAAAGGAGGCCCGCACCAGTTCCTGGATCTGGTCCTCGGTCAGGATTCGAAAATAGGGGGTGTTTTTCCGGGTCGCGTTGGTCTGAATCGGCATCTGGGTCCTCCTTGGGTATGCGGGTGGCTGGGTCGATTTTTCAATGGCGTTTTTCTAACATGGGGACCGGCGATGTGACAACCGTTTTCACCGGCGGAAAAACACCCCTTGACAAAATTAACGCAGGGCGGGTATGGCTCAAAAATAAAGGGCTGCCTTCGGCCGTGCCGGAACCAGCCGCGAATATGGAAGAGATTTGACAGCTGAATACCCATCGGAACCGCCGGCGGAGCTGATATGGATAAGGAGAATACCATGGAAAATCGATATGATGCCATTATTATCGGATCGGGAATCATCGGGTGCTGCACCGCATTCGAACTGGCCAAAAAAGGGTACAGAACCCTCAATGTGGATACACTGGGAACCGCCGGGTACGGGTCGACCTCCAACTCCTGCGCCATCATTCGGCTGCACTATTCCACCCCGGACGGGGTGGCCATGGCCCGGGAAGGCTTCTTCTACTGGGAAAATTGGGACAAATACCTCGGGGTCATCGATCCCACCGGGATGGCCCGGTACGTCAACACCGGCTGCCTGGTGATCAAAACCCCGCTCAACAAGAACCTGGTCAACGTCAAGGCCAGCCTTGAAGACCTCCGGGTCGAATACGAGGAGCTGTCCCTGGACGAGATTCGGCGGCGCTGGCCGGTGCTCAACACCCGGCGCTATTTTCCGGCCAAGACGATGGATGATCCCGAATTCGGCCAGCCCTCCGGGGAGGCGATCGCCGGCGCCATCTTTGTTCCCGAATCGGGGTACATCACCGACCCGCAGCTGTCGACCCACAATGTGCAGGTGGCGGCGGAGGCCCGGGGCGCCGAATTCCGGTACAACGCCGAGGTGGTGGAGGTCCTCAAAAAAGAGGGTCGCACCGCGGGGGTCCGGCTCAAGGACGGCGCCGAAATTCATGCCCCGGTGGTGGTCAACGTGGCCGGTCCTCACTCCTGCCTTATCAACCGAATGGCCGGGGTGGAAGACGGCATGAAGATCAAGACCCGGGCCCTGCGCCAGGAGGTTTGTCACCTCCCCTCGCCCCCGGATTTCGATTACGAGCACGACGGCGCCATCATCTCCGACGGGGACATCGGCTGCTATTCCCGGCCCGAGGTGGGCAACCATGTGCTGGTGGGCAGCGAAGACCCGGAGTGCGACGAACGAGAGTGGGTCCACCCGGATGATTTCAGCCGGGATTTCACCCGGCAGTGGACCACCCAGGCGATGCGCCAGGCCCAGCGGATCGACGACCTGCCGATCCCCAACCAGCCCCAGGGGGTGGTGGACCTCTATGATGTCACCGACGACTGGATCCCCATCTATGACATGTCGGATCTGCCCGGGTTTTACATGGCGGTGGGCACCTCGGGCAACCAGTACAAGAACGCCCCGGTGGTGGGGGTGCTGATGTCGGAACTGATTCAACAGGTCGAAGCCGGTCAAAACCATGACGCCGACCCGGTGGAATTTACCATGGAACACACCGGCCGACCCTGCAACATCGGCTTTTTCAGCCGGCTGCGGGACATCCATCCCGATTCCAGCTTTTCCGTCATCGGATAATGGCGGCCCCGCTCCTCGATGTTCGGGACCTGCGCATCCATTTTCAAGTCCGGGAAGGGATTGCCAAAGCGGTAGACGGAATCTCCTACCGGATTCATTCCGGCGAAACCCTCGGCCTGGTAGGGGAAAGCGGGTGCGGAAAGACGGTCTCCTCCCTGGCGGTTCTTCAGCTCCTGGATGTCCCGCCCGCGGTTTATGCGGGCGGCGAAATCTTTTTCGAGGGGCGGGACCTGCTCACAGCCGATGAAAAAACCCTGCGTAAAATTCGGGGCAAGGCCGTCTCCATGATCTTTCAGGAGCCGATGACCTCTTTGAATCCTCTGATTTCCGTCGGGTCCCAGATCGCGGAGATGCTGCTGGGCCATGAACCTGTCACACGGGCCGAGGCCCGGGCGCGCACCGTCGATCTGCTGGACCGGGTGGGCATCCCGTCTCCGGAAAAGCGGGTGGATGAATATCCCCACCAGCTGTCCGGGGGCATGCGCCAGCGGATCATGATCGCCCTGGCCCTGGCCTGCAATCCCCGGCTGCTGATCGCCGACGAGCCGACCACCGCCCTGGACGTCACCATTCAGGCCCAGATTCTGGATCTGTTGACCGACCTTCAGGCGGAACTGGGGATCAGCATTCTTCTGATCACCCACGACCTCGGGGTGATCGCGGAAACCGCCGATCGGGTGGCGGTGATGTATGCCGGCAAAATCGTGGAGCAGTCAGACGTCAAAACGATCTTTGAAACCCCGCTTCACCCTTACACCCGGGGGCTGCTTCGCTCGATTCCTCGAATGGACGCGGGCCAAAGACCCCGTCGTCTGACCGAAATCACCGGCCGGGTGCCCAACCTCTGCTTTCTGCCCCCGGGATGCGCCTTTCAGGATCGATGCCCCGACCGCGTGGACCGATGCCGGACGGAACGGCCCGATCTGGAACCGGTGGAAACAGACGACCACCGGGTCCGGTGCTGGGTGGCCCAGGGCACAGGATGAGCCTGTCATGAGTCAATCGCTGCTCACGGTGACCGATCTGGTCAAGTATTTCCCCATTCGGCGGGGGCTTCTCTCCCGGGAGGTGGGCCGGGTGCATGCGGTGGACGGGGTCAGCCTGACCGTCCGAAAAGGGGAGACCCTCGGCCTGGTGGGGGAGAGCGGGTGCGGCAAAACCACCGCCGGCAAGACCATGCTGAAGCTGCTGGAGCCCACCGCCGGAAGAATACGGTATGCCGGCGAGGACATCACCCGGCTGAGCCGGCGGGAGATGAAGCGGCTGCGCCGGGAGATGCAGATCATCTTTCAGGACCCCTTTTCCTCCCTCAATCCCCGGCAGACGGTGGGGTCGATCATCGCCGCCCCCCTGGAAATTCACGGGCTGGCCGCAAACAGCCAAAAGGAGGACCGGATTGCACAGCTCCTGCGGCAGGTGGGGCTTCCGGCCGCATCCATGCGGCGCTATCCCCATGAATTCTCAGGCGGCCAGCGCCAGCGGATCGGCATCGCCCGGGCCCTGGCGGTGAATCCTTCGCTGATCGTGGGCGACGAGCCGGTCTCGGCTCTGGATGTCTCCATTCAGGCGCAGATCCTCAACCTTCTGGAGGACCTTCAGGAGGAACTGGGGCTGACCTATATCCTCATCGCCCATGATCTCAGCGTCGTGCGCCACATGGCCGACACCATCGCGGTGATGTATCTGGGGAAGATCGTGGAGCACGCGCCGGGCCGGGAACTCTATCGAACCCCGCTGCATCCCTATACCGAGGCCCTGCTGACGGCGGTGCCGATACCGGACCCGAACCGAAAACGGCGGCGGATGGCCCTGAAGGGGGATGTGCCCTCGCCCATTCATCCGCCCCCGGGCTGCCGGTTTCATCCTCGCTGCCCGAAACGGTTTGCACCCTGCGACCAACGAGAGCCGGAATACAAAGCGGTGGCCGAGAATCACTGGGTCGCATGCCATCTCCACACATGAGGGGAACCTGATGTCGATGGCAGATACGGGAAATCGATTATGATTCAATACATCCTGAAACGCCTGCTTCAGGCGGTCCCGCTGCTGATCGGGGTCTCCGTCATCGGGTTTTCCATGATGCACCTGGCGCCCGGGGGGCCCCTGGCGGTCTACACCCTCAACCCGACCATCACGGCCCAGGACATCGAGCGGATCAAGCACGTCTTCGGGCTGGATCAGCCGGTCTATATTCAATACCTGAAATGGGCCTACGGCATCTTCACCGGCAACTGGGGGAATACCTTTTTCGGGGGACGGCCGGTGCTCGACGTCATTCTGGAACGGATCCCCGCCACCTTTCTGCTGATGGGGTCGGGAATGTCCCTGGCCATGGTCATCGGAATGTGCGTCGGCATCCTCGGGGCGGTCAAGCGCTATTCGGTGTTCGACTACCTGGCCACCTCCGGGGCCATGGTGGCACTCTCCTTCCCGACTTTCTGGTTCGGGCTGATGACCATTTTCATCTTTTCGCTCAAGCTCGGCTGGCTTCCCTCCGGGGGGATGTACACCCTGGGCGGGGATGAAGGCATGTTCGATCTGATTCGGCACCTGATTCTGCCGACGGTGGTCCTGGCCCTGGTTTTGGTGGCCCAGTGGAGCCGCTATACCCGGTCCAGCTTTCTGGAGGTGATTCACCAGGATTACATCCGCACCGCCCGATCCAAGGGCCTGAGCAAACAGCGGATTCTCTTCCGCCACGCCTTTCCCAATGCGGTCTCGCCCCTGATCGCCCTGGCCGGGGTGCAGCTGCCCTGGCTGTTTTCCGGGGCCCTGATCACCGAAACCATTTTCGGCTGGCCCGGCATGGGCCGGCTCTTTGTGGATGCGCTGACCATGAAGGAATACCCGATTCTGATGGGCATGGTCATGATCACCGCGCTGGCGGTGATTCTCGGAAACCTGCTGGCGGATCTGATCAACGCCCTGATCGACCCGCGGATCCGACTGGAATAATGGGACAAAAACGTTTATTCGGCGCGGTATCGCCTCAGACGGCCGGAGACGCCGAGGGTACCGCCAGCGAACCGATCGGGAGTCCCGTCTCCCATTACGAAACCCAGGTTCGACGGATCTGGCGGCGCTTCCTGCGCCATCGAATGGCGGTCATCGGCGGGTGCGTGGTGATCGGCCTGCTCCTGATGGCCCTGCTGGCGGATGTCATCTCCCCCCACGACCCCCTGGACCTGGACACCCAGAGGCGGTTCATTCCGCCTCTGACAGACACGACCTATCTCCTGGGGACCGACGAGATGGGCCGGGATGTGCTGAGCCGGCTGTTTCACGGCGGACAGATCAGCCTGGTAGTGGGCATCGCCGCCATGTTCGCCACTATCGTCACCGGCATGGCCATCGGGCTGATCTCAGGATTCTACGGCGGCAAGGTGGACACCCTTCTGATGCGGTTCACCGACACCATGCTCTGTTTTCCCCAGGTCTTTCTGCTCCTGGTGCTGGCCGCCTTCGTCACCCCCACCGTGGTCTCCATCGCGCTGATCATCGGTTTCACCTCCTGGATGGAGGTGGCCCGGATCATTCGGGCCCAGATCCAGTACATCAAGGAGCAGGATTTTGTCCAGGCGGCCCACGCCCTGGGGGCATCCGAATCCCGAATCATGTTCCGGGAGCTGCTGCCCAATGCGGTGGCCCCGGTCATGGTGTCGGCCACCCTGAATGTGGCCAATGCGGTGCTGATGGAATCCTATATCAGCTTTCTGGGATACGGCATTCAGCCCCCCCTGGCCAGCTGGGGAAACATGCTGACCAATGCCCAGTCCTATTTCGATCTGGCCCCCTGGCTGGCGATTCTGCCGGGGGTTATGATCACCCTTACGGTAATGAGCTTCAATTTCCTGGGCGACGGCCTTCGGGACGCGCTGGATCCGAGGCTTCGCATGTAGTGCGCAACCCCGGGAAATCGGCCGAAACGGTGATCCAGGCCGGGAAATCAATTCGGCCGGAAACCCCTGTTATCCACCTATTCAACCCGAAGGAGTAATGCCATGGAACCCAAAAAAATCACCCGCAGAGACTTCATCAAAACCTCCGGAAAGGTCGCCGCCGGGGCCGCCCTGACCACCTCGGCCCTAACGATGCTGCCGAAAACGGCCTGGGCCAAGAAGAACAATGTGATCGTCGGCATGACCCAGGAACCGGTCAACTTCAATCCGCTTCTCTATGTCAACTCCGGCACCGAGGAGGTGCCGGAAGCCTGTATGTTCGACGCGCTCTGGGACATGAACCATCAGGGGGAATTCATCCCCAACCTGGCGGTGCGGGTGCCGACCCTCGAAAACGGCGGGATTTCCGAAGACGGCATGACCTGGAAGATCGAGCTCAAAAAAGGCGTGAATTGGCAGGACGGCGCCCCCTTCACCGCCAAAGACGTGGCGTTCACCTATCATACCATCGTCAACCCGAAGGTGGCCATCCGGTCCCGCTCGGGGTTTGATCTCATCTCCGACTTCAAGATCCTCGACGACCACAACGTGGGAATCCATCTCTCCAAGCCCTATGTGCCCTTTGCCTGGGCCTGGCAGAAGATGCACATTGTGCCGGAACATATTCTCTCCAAGGTGGCGGACATCAATACCGCGCCGTTCAATACCCAGCCCATCGGCACCGGGCCCTACCAACTGGTGAAACGGGTGGCCGGAAGCCACATGATCTACAAAAGAAATCCGGACTACCATCGGGGAGCCCCGGCCATCGAGACGGTGATCCACAAATTCATCCCGGACCAGACGGTGGCCTATACCCAGTACAAGACCGGCGAGATCGATGTCTTCGGGCTTCACGGGGTGCCGCCGGAGCGGTTCGAGGAAGCCCGGAACTACCCCGGCCGGGATGCCCTTGAAACCCCCGCCCCCTGGGTGGAATTCATCTATTTCAACTGCGGAAAACCCCAGTTCCAGGAAAAGGTGGTCCGCCAGGCGCTTTACTATGCCGTGGATAAGAAGAAATGGATTCAGGATATCTATTACGGACTGCCGCCGCGCACCCTGTCCTATCTCCACCCGACCCACTGGGCCTACAATGAAAATCTCAAGGATCCGGGCTACGACCCGCAGCGGGCCGCCGAAATGCTGGATGCGGCCGGATGGAAAAAGGGCGCCGACGGGATTCGGGAGAAAAACGGGGTCAAGCTTCGGTTCTCCATGTCCACCACCGCCGGCTCCAAGGCCCGGGAGCAGGCCCAGGCCATGGTTCAGGCCGGATGGAAGGAGATCGGGGTGGCTATGGAGATCAAGAACATGCCGGCATCCGTGGTCTGGGGAGATTACACCACCCAGTCCAAATTCGACACCCTGATGGTGGGGTGGGAGCCGACCGTGGGCATGGACCCCGACTACACCGCCCGGTGCCATTCCCAGCAGATTCCGGTGAAGACCGGCACCGGCTCCAACTATGTTCAGTATGAAAATCCCGAGCTGGACAAGCTGTTGGAGGAAGGGGTGGTGATATCGGATATGGCCAAGCGTAAATCCGTATACGACAAGATCCAGGCCATCCTCCATGAAGACGTCCCCTTCGCCCCCATTTTCGCCTACATGTTCATGTACGGCAAAAAGAGCGATCTGGAAGGGTATAAAATCAATCCCTACGTGACGGATATCACCTGGAACATCCAGGATTGGTCCTGGGGGTAAGCGGGGACTTCGTTTCTCCTCTTTAAAACCACCCTCCCTGAGCGGAAAGGACGGCTGATGTCTCCCTTTCCGCTCAGGCGGGAACGATGCGATTCAGCCCGATAGGATCGGTAAAACCCTGCCGCTGTCCTATCGGCCTTCCCGTCTGCCGCAGTATGTGCGAATCATCCGTCTTCAAAAAATGGTGTGCCGAAACTGCGACGAAGGCGTTCTTTCTGACCTTTTCATTAAACCGTTTTCCCTCCAAAAAGTTTCAATTTCTTCGATTCGAATCTTCATTTTTTGAAGCTTTTGATAGCTGAAAATTTTTTAATACCTTGTAATCACACATTCTTTAATCCATGGCATAAAATGTGTAATAAGTGTAATAAACAGATCAGAGATGAAGGAAGGCAAAGTGCCACGGCGATATCCAAAAAGCAATCGGGGAGATGAAGAAGATGATGATGAAATCACTTGAAATGGTTGAAAATGAATGGAGATCCCTTTCCCGGGACTTGAATTCGTGCATGGGTAACCGCCTGACAGAGATTGAACGATACTGGGATGATCACATCCACGAAACGGGTTTGCATATGGAAAAGAATGCGCCTACCGACCGGTCGTCGGCGCTTGAACCGGACCACGCCTTGACCGACCCCGGGTTTGATTTAGGTCCGTTTATCACCCTGGAGCGGTATCTCGATAAATTCAGGGAACTGGTCCCCGATATGGATGCGGCCCACCACATGGAGATACCGGAGTCCGAAATACCCAATCTGCTGAAAATCGTACTGTTTCCGGTTCTGGAAGAGGCCTTGGGCAATGTGCGCCGTCACAGCGGAGCGGAGCGGATTCGGGTCCGACTGAACAAAAAAGAGAACTACTTCATCCTGACCGTTTCGGATAACGGCCGCGGGTTCGATCTGGAGAAGCGGTTCCTTCAGGAAGATGCCGGCATGGGAAAGGGTCTGATGAGAATACGGGAATGGGTGGAATTGTTTGACGGGCTGTTCCTGCTGAATTCCAGAAAAAACACCGGCACGACCCTGACCGTCGCACTGCCCGCAGTGGATTAACGGTAATCGGTCCTGCAAATTTTGAGGAGCGGGATTATCGAACCGATTCCAGCACCCGCAGCTTTGCCTCGATCAGGTCTTTGTGAGGAAGCCGAAGCAGGCTGGACCACTTGCGGGTTTCATCACATCTTTCATCAGACAGATCCCAAAGAGAGATATTGGAGGTCAAAAGACCGGTTTCCGCTTCTCGGAAAAGGCGGTCATGGCTTCCATGAGATCATCCGAGGGGATGATATTGGCGCTGACGGATGCCACATACCGCAGGCCGTCGCTGTTGGATTTATCGGCGCAATAATTGAGCACATCCTTGGACGCCTGCACGGCCAACGGGGAATTGGCCGCGATCTCCCGAGCCATTTCTTCGGCCCCCCGGAACACGGCTTCGGGACTTGAAAAAACCCCATTGACCAGCGACATCGTCTTGGCCCGCTCCGCATCGATATCTTTGGCGGTGAAGGCCAGTTCGCGGGTGATTCCCTGGCCCACGATTCTGGGGAGACGCTGCAACACCCCCACATCGGCCACAAAACCGACCGCGGCCTCCCGCAGGGAAAACACAGCATTCGCCGAACAGAGCCGAATATCACAAGCGGCGGCCATATCCAGGCCGGCCCCGATGCAGTGTCCATGGACGGCGGCGATCACCGGCTTTCGACAATTCTCGATGCAGGTCATCGCTTCCTGCAACCCCTGAAGATTGGAAAGAAACCGCCATTTCACCTCCCCCTTCTGGGCCGGATCCATCATTTCAGGCAGCATCGACAGCATACCCGCCAGATCGATGCCCGCGGTGAAGCAAGACCCCTTTCCAGCCAGAATCACGGCGCGGATATCCGGGTCTTCATCCAGATCCTTGAAGATGCGCGGGGGTTCCTGCCAAGCCGGGGGGTTCATGGCATTTTTCTTTTCGGGTCGGTTGAGATAAACCCAAGCCAAGGGCGGCTTTTTTTCAACCTGGTAAAAAGGGGCATTGGCCATCGCTTCTCCTGTGGGTGGTCGATTCGTATTGGATACACCTGTACTCGAGTTTCGAAAAATTGGCAACTCCGATTCGACACTGAATAGGGGCGGAGGGTTTCCGATAGTCCCCCCAATGAAGCGATCCAGAGAAGACATCCAAGCAGGGGGGTTTGGGTCTTCCCGCCCATAAAAAAAAGGATGATCTCAGGTCACGAATGGACACGGCGGCATACCTGACGATCACCCTTTGTTCATCTATTTGACATCACGAGAGAGGGTCTCTCTCATGAATTCCCTTCTGTTACTGCTTCTGAGTGTACTGTTTCAGCGTTTCCATGAGCTGCTTGGCCTGCTGTGTTCTCGGAATATCTTCCTTTCCGCTCAGTAGTTTGTCCTGGCCGTAGTAGGCGCGTTTCCGGTCGGATTCCTTTTCAAAGTAGACCCGGTTGTTTTCATCGTCGGCATCCAGAACGGCGCCGGTCAGGGACGCACCGGCGAACAGCCCGCTGGTCTGTTTGTATACCAGAACATCCGCTTCGGTAGCGGCGCCGGCCTTCGCACCGTATACACCGGCGACGGCGGATGCTTCCGCGCCCAGCTGAAGTTCGCCGTCGCTGAATTCATCCAGTCCCTTCTGAGTGGTGAACACCATGACCAGATCGGTTTCCTCCGCGCCCAGCTGCATACCGACACTGGCGCCATACAGGGACAGAAAGATCGGCCCGGTCCACTCACCGTTCTGATTCAGCATCAGAACACCGCCTCCGTGCCGTCCGCCGAATCCCAAGGCGACTTTGGTCATGTCGGGGAATATGGCGATGCCGGCGGCATCTCTGATAAACTGCGGCGGAATCCGCTCATCGGTACGCTCCAGCATGGTCTGCAGTACCTCTGTCGATTCGTCGATACGTTCTCTAAGGTGGGAAATATCTTCCACCGGCTCCGTTCTTGCTTCGGTTTCCACAGCCGTTTTATCTCCGGCTCCCGCTGTCAGCGCCGGGTGGGGTACCAGAAACACCATGGACACGGCCAGTGTAAGCGTCAGTAATTCGAGTGTGAGTCTTTTGGTTCTCATGTGAAACCTCCTTTTTTTTGGTTCAATATCAATCATGCCGAAAGCGTTCCATGGGTGCTGTTCAGCCCAGGGGACTTTGGCAAGGGGCGTGTTCAAAACGCCGAATCCATTATTCAGTAAAACGGTAACCGCCAGCGAAGCAAAAACAAATGGGGGAAAAACCCCATAAATGGATCAGGTTTTCTGTATTCAGGGAGCAATGCCACGCAGAATCCTCTACCCTGACGCCTTAAAAATTTTTCGCCTCTCAATTTTTTTAATAATCGGGGGCGGTTTCTACTTTCACCGAATTGAATACATTTCTTTTCATTCCTTTCCATTTCGAAACCAACCTGCTGAATAATTACCCTTTTTAAAAATTATCCGGATAAAAAATCGGACCTGGTACGAAAATTGGAGTCTCCTCAGCAGCATTTTGAAACGAAATGGCAAAGCCGCCGAAAGGCTGTGACGCAAAGCCACGGGTCTACAACACCGAGCGGGGTGTATGATCGCCGGGCTGCCGAACATTCATAAACAGCGCCTTCGGTTCTTTACCGAGGCGCTGTTTTTTTTTGCTGTAAGCATTTTGCTGTAAGCATTTCGCATGAACCAGGGGGGAAACATGCAGCCTTATTGGACCACCGCATCGGTGTTTTGTGTATTGGCCATCCTTTTTCCGTTCGTCTCCACCGCCCAGACTATCCCGTTTCGCCGGCCCCATATTCAGGCCCGTCAAACAGGCCTTCTCTTGGACACCGTCAGCGCGATTCATGTTTTCCATGTTCTGGACGGAGAAAGTCTTCGGACGGTGATCCCCAAAGATCGGCTCCATACCGATTCCGTTACCGTGGACGGATATATCAGCGGTCTGGTGGTCTTTTGCGAGAATGAAATAACTGTACAGGCGGAGGGTCGCCGGTTTTCCCGACTGACCAAAAATCCGGACGGCGGTTTTTCCGCCAAGTATTTCGGCCGGCTTGAGCCCGGCGCCGTTCCTCCCCGTGTCAGCGATCATACCTATTTTGAACCATCGAAGGCCGGGCTGTCGGAAGAGCCCGACGATGAGATTCTTCAAGCCGGGTATTCTCTCTTTCCAAAGGTCACCGGGGATGCGCTCAGCCCCCGGCAAATTCTGCGACTTGCATTGGAAACGGAGGATGAGCGGCGGGAGATCGCCATACACCAGAGAGGCTTTGAAAAATCAGCCCTGAAAATGAAAAATCCCGACGCCCGTCCCCGGGCCGTTTATATCGGGACCCGTCTGGCGCGCCTCAGATCGGAAATCCCCGATTTCGAGGCGCGATGGGCCGCCATTCAAAAAGGCATTTCCGGGGTGGAACAGCGATTGGGCCGCCCCCTGATTTCCGATGTGGTGCTCCTCGACTATGCCGCCATCCATAATGCGATTTCCTGTGAAAACAGCGACGATATCTGGTTTTATATCGAAACCTTTCGGGAGGAACCGGTCCCGGAGTTGGAAACCATCGCCGCCCACGAGGCGATTCACAAATACGTGGATCAACGGCGATTGACCCGCAGCGACGCCCTTCGCAAATGGTTTTCGGACCTGAAGGGGCATGATCTTTTTTCCATGGAACGGTTTCTATTGTTGACCCAGGGCATGCTTCCGGCGGACGCGGAGGCTTCCGACGATGAAAACAGGCTTTTTTTCGCCTTCATCGACGAACGAAATTTTCTGGAAGATCGAAAAGGCGGCCATTCCCGGGACAACCTGGACGAGTTCTGCACCTCGTTTATCCATTCCGCCCTGCATATTCACCGGCTGGAAGGGAACCTGAACCGCCGAATCCTCCCTCAAGACGACACCCGCCACCAATGGACCGGTTCCGAAAAAAAAGCCCTGCTGAAAACCTTCCAGGGGACGCTGAGGGTGTTCAGAAAGGTCCTCAATCGTCGTGCAATTGCCGATTCAACCCCCGACCAGTTGGTCTTTGCGAACGCAATGGCGACCGCCGCACAGGTTCAAATCCAACCCGATCAAGGGGTGACCGGGGCTGTTCTCACCCGGCATCGAGAATAATCAGGGAATCTTTTCCGCTCCGATCGACCCCTTCGGGCGTTGATCATCGTTTCGGCCAGCCAGACCGCCCCGATCCAAAACCCGGCGATGATATCGCTGGGCCAGTGGGTGCCCAGCCGCAGCCGGGCCCATCCGATCACCGCGATAAAGAAGGCCCCGATGAAAAGGGCGAAGACACGTTCCAGTTCGGAATCGCTGACCCGCCACCAGAGCCAGACCAGAAAGCCGTACATAAACATCGAAATGACGGCATGCCCCGAGTCAGTCGAAACCAATGCTTCATCTGCTGCACAGTTCGTTGATATGGACCTTCATATGAACCTCCTTTGAATCCGGTTTCGGAGTCCGACAATACGGATCCCTTTTATTCCAAAACTGATACCTATCCTTTTTCTGAAAAGGGGGTTTGTCAATGTCGCGGCGATTTCCGTTCACCCGTGAACCCTTGAAATACCTGCGTCGGTGGTTATGTTGAAGCCATGAAAAAATTTGCGTTTCCATTCTGTATTTGCCTGTTGATTTTCTCCTGCGGCCCCAAATTGATCTACACCAATCTGGACCGGCTGGCGCCCCGGTATGCAAACGACTATATTTCTCTGGATCGTGAGCAGCGTACCCTTTTGGACCGGCGTCTGGCCGACCAGCTGGCGTGGCACTGCCAAACCCAGCTGGACCGGTATGCCGCCTTTTTCGATCGGCTGCACAGCGATTTCAGTGATCCGGACCGGCCGATCGGTCATTCCCGAATGCAGGATTACTATTCTACCATCCGGGAAGCCTGGAATGCGTTGCTCCACCGATTGGGTCCGGACGCAGCCCGCATTCTGGCGACCGCCGACGAGGCCCAGATCGCGGAACTCTATGAAAATTTAGCGGAAAAAAACCGGGAGATTGCAGAAAAGTATATTGAGGTTTCTTCAGAAGAGCGGATCAAGGAGCGTCAAAAACGGATGGAGAAACGATTGCGCCGCTGGATCTCCCGCCTGACGCCGGAACAGAAGGCGGAGGTGGCCGCCTGGAGCGAGGCATTTGAACCGATGGCCGAAGACCGGCTGGTCTTCCGGAAGCGGGTTCAGAACGCATTCCGTCAAGTGCTCAACCGTCGGCGCCAGGACGATTTCGAACCGGCCTTTACCCACCTGCTGACCCATTTTCGGGAATTGCGGCTCCCCGCCTATCAGGATGTAACTGAGAGAAACACCCGGCGGACCCTGGATCTCTTGGTTCGGCTGGAACGGATGTTGACCCCGTCCCAGCGCGACCATCTCCTGGGCCGGCTGGCCTCCTATTCGAAGACCTTCGCGGAATTGAGCTGCGGCCCGGAACTCCCGACTACCGGGTCAACCGGCGGTACTTGATCCGTTTGGGAACCGTAGCCTCGGCGCCCAGGCGCTTCTTTTTTTCGGCTTCATACCCGGACCAGTTGCCATGAAAAAAATGGACCCGGCTGTCGCCTTCAAAGGCCAGAATGTGGGTGGCGATACGATCGAGAAACCAGCGGTCATGGCTGATCACCACGGCACATCCGCCGAAGTGCTCCAGGGCCTCTTCCAGTCCCCGCAGGGTGTTGACGTCCAGGTCGTTGGTGGGCTCATCCAGAAGGAGCACATTGGCCCCTTCCCGCAGCATTTTGGCCAGATGCACCCGGTTTCGCTGGCCTCCGGAAAGCATTCCCACCTTTTTCTGTTGATCCGATCCAGAAAAATTGAAGCGGGCCACATAGGCCCGGGAGTTGACCGTCCGGTTCCCTAATTCGATGGATTCATCCCCGCCGGTGATCTCCTCCCAGATGGTTTTGTCGGGATTCAGGTTCCGGCTCTGATCCACATAGGCGAGCCGGGCGGTCTCCCCGACGCGAATGGCGCCGCCGTCCGGCTGTTCCCGGCCGGTGATCATGCGAAACAGGGTGGTTTTGCCGGCGCCGTTGGGCCCCACCACCCCGACGATGCCGCCGGGGGGCAGGCGAAAGTTCATGTCCTCCACCAGAACCCGATCTTCATAGGATTTGGTGACCTGGTCGGCCTCGATGACCACATCCCCCAGCCGGGGTCCGGGCGGTATGAAAAGTTCCAGGTCTTTTTCCCGCTTTTGCGCCTCCCGGGAAAGAAGATTTTCATAGGCGTTGATACGGGCCTGGCTTTTGGCGTGGCGGCCCTGGGGGGACATCCGAATCCAGTCCAGTTCCCGTTCCAGGGTCTTTTGCCGGGCGCTTTCGGATTTTTCCTCCCGGCGCAGCCGCTCCTGCTTCTGTTCCAGCCAGCTGGAGTAGTTTCCCTTCCAGGGGATGCCCTCGCCCCGGTCGAGCTCGAGAATCCATCCGGCCACGTTGTCGAGAAAATACCGGTCGTGGGTGACGGCGATGACGGTGCCGGCGTATTGTTTCAGGTGGTGTTCGAGCCAGGCCACGCTCTCGGCGTCGAGGTGGTTGGTGGGCTCGTCCAGAAGCAGGATATCCGGCTTCTGAAGCAGCAGACGGCAGAGGGCCACCCGCCGTTTTTCCCCGCCGGAGAGCACCTTCACCGGCATATCCCCGGGCGGGCAGCGCAGGGCCTCCATGGCCATCTCCAGGCGGGCGTCGAGGTCCCATCCGTCCACCGCATCCAGCTTTTCCTGGACCGCACCCTGGCGTTCGATCAGCCGGTTCATTTCCTCGTCGTCCATGGGTTCGGCGAATTTCAGGTTGATCTCTTCGAATTCCTTGAGCAGGTCCACCGTTTCCCGGGCCCCTTCTTCCACCACCTCCCGCACCGTTTTGTCGACCTCCACCAGGGGTTCCTGCTCCAGATACCCGACGGTGTAGCCGGGGGAGAGGATGGTTTCGCCGTTGAACTGTTGGTCTTCACCGGCCATGATGCGCAGGAGGGAACTCTTTCCGGACCCGTTGAGGCCCAGCACTCCGATTTTGGCGCCGTAAAAATAGGACAGGGAAATATCCTTCAACACCGGATTTTTTTCATAATACTTGCTGACCTTGATCATCGAATAGATGATTTTATTGGGATCGGTACTCACTGTTTATTCTCCGTAATTTTCAGTTGGATAAGGGATTGAAGGCTTGACTGCAGATGCCGGGTTACTCCCAGGTCTCCATGAAGCGGTGTCGAATGCGGCGGGGGATGCCGGCGGCGGTTCCGATGTCGATCTTTATCTGGGACAGATCGGCTCCGCGCAGCCGGGTGCCCGACAGGAGGGCGCCGGACAGATCCGCGCCCCTCAGGTTGGCGTAACGAAGATCGGCCTTTCGAAGATCGACGCCGCCGAGGTCGGCGCCCCGAATATCCGCATACCGCAGATCGGCCCATCTCAGATCCGCTTTGCGCAGGTCGGCCTGACGCAGATCGCTGCGCCTCAGCCGACCCTTTCTGAAATCGGCCTTTCGAAGATCGGCGCTGCCGAGAACCGCCTCCCGAAGATCACTGTAGCGCAAGTCGGCCCGACGAAGATCGGCTCTCCAGAGAATGGCCTTTCGAAGATCGGACTCCTGCAGACCGGCCTCGGACAGCTCGGCTTTTCGCAGATCCAGCCGGACCCCGCTTTTTCCGCGGGACTTCAGCCATACCGCATGGGCGTTCAGATTCTCCCGAAGGAGAGGGATATTCATATCGCCATCCGTCGGAACCGGCCGGATACAGGTGAAATGGGATCGGGAAGCGTCCTTATCGATGCCGGTGCATGTCCCTGCCAGGCTCAAATATCGAGGGTGCTCACCTCCAGGGCGTTGGCCTGGATGAATTCCCGCCGGGGCTCGACCACGTCGCCCATGAGCAGGGTAAAGATATCATCTGCCTTTTCGGCATCCTCCACATTGACCTTCAGCAGGGTCCGTTTTTCCGGGTTCATAGTGGTTTCCCACAACTGTTCGGGATTCATTTCCCCCAAACCTTTGTAGCGCTGAATGTTGATGCCCTTTTTGCCTTCTTCCATCAGATACCGGAAAAGGCCTTTTTTGTCCTCGAATACATTCGGGTTTTCGTCCTTTTCGCCGCTGAAAACCTTGAAGGGAGGGGGGTAAAGGGAGAAAATCTTTTTGGCCAGCACCACGCACCGCTGAAAATCGGCCGAATGGATAAACCCTCGGCTGATATGGACCGACTGAAACTCCTTGGCGGCGGTGTCTTCGATAACGGTCTCCCCGAGACTTTCATCCGAGGGGCGGACCTTCATTTCGTAAACCTTCCGCTCCTCATTCCAGGAGAGATGGTCCACCTCCCACCCCTTTTTGACCAGGGAGTCCTTGAGAGACTGCATTCGGGTTTCATCCTTGAGAAAATCCTTGTCCTCTACCCCTTCCTGGATCAGCAGTTCCACAATCTCCGGCTGAACCCCGTGTCGTTCCAGCCGGGAGAGGGTGGTCAGGTATTCAGCCAGGTCCCCCATCAGCAGAAACAGGTTTTCTTCGGAGATCGTTTTTTCCTCCGGCCCGTAGTGGACCCGCTTCATGCTGCAGATCCGCTTCAAGATGTGTTCGTTGAAGTCGGCCTCCTCCTTGAGGTAGATTTCATTTTTGCCCTTGCCCACCCGAAACAGCGGCGGCTGGGCGATATAAAGATACCCTTTATCGATCACCTCTTTCATCTGGCGATAGAAAAAGGTGAGCAGCAGGGTTCGAATGTGGGAGCCGTCGACGTCGGCGTCGGTCATGATCACCACCTTATGGTAGCGGATCTTGTCGATGTCGTACTCTTCCTTGCCCACCCCGGTTCCCAGAGCGGTGATGATATTTTTGATTTCATCGCTTCTCAGGATCTTGTCGAAGCGGGCCTTTTCGACATTGAGGATCTTCCCCTTGAGGGGCAGTATCGCTTGAAACTTCCGGTCCCGGCCCTGTTTGGCGCTGCCGCCGGCCGAATCCCCCTCCACCAGAAACAGCTCGCGATGTTCAGGCTCGGACATCTGGCATTCAGCCAGTTTGCCGGGCAGGGTGGCGTCCATCAGGGCGCCCTTGCTTCGGGCCAGATCCCGGGCCCGTTTGGCCGCGTCCCGGGCCCGGGCCGCATCCACCGCTTTGGAGATGATTCTTTTTGCCACCCCGGGGTTTTCATCCAGAAAGATGGCCAGCTTTTCATTCACCAGGGATTCCACCAGCCCCTTCACCTCGCTGTTGCCCAGCTTGGTCTTGGTCTGGCCTTCGAACTGAGGATCCTTGATGCGGACGCTGATGATGGCGGTAAGCCCTTCCCGCACGTCGTCGCCGGTGATCTTGGCCTGAAGGTTCTTGGGAAGCCCGCCGTTGGCGCCGTACTGATTGAGGGTTCGGGTAAGGGCCGCCTTGAAGCCGATCAGGTGAAACCCCCCTTCGATGGTGTTGATATTGTTGGCAAAGGAGAGCATCTTTTCCTTGAAGGAATCATTGTACTGAATGGCGACCTCGATCTGGACTTCGCTTCGCTCCCCCTGAAAATAGACCGGCTCGTGAAGGCCGGTCACCCGCCGGTTGAGGTATTCGACATATTCGGCCAGCCCGCCCTCGTAGAAAAACTCGTCTTTGGTATCCGCGCGTTCGTCTTCGATGACGATGCGGACCCCTTTGTTCAGAAAGGCCAGCTCCCGAAGCCGCCGGGTCAGGATTTCATACTGGAAATCATCCGAGTTCATGATCCCGGTGTCGGGTTTGAAACGGATCTTGGTGCCCCGAAGCTCGGTCTCTCCGATCACGCTGAGTTCGCTGGTTTTCAACCCCTTGGCATAGGTCTGGTGATAGATCCTGCCCTCGGAATAGATCTCCACCTCCAGAAAGGCCGAGAGGGCGTTGACCACGGAAATGCCCACCCCGTGGAGCCCGCCGGACACTTTGTAGGAGTGGTCATCGAATTTACCGCCCGCATGGAGTTTGCTCAGCACCACCTCCACCGCCGGTACTCCCTCTTTTTCATGGATGCCCACCGGAATGCCGCGGCCGTTGTCGGAGACGCTGACGCTGTTGTCGGTGTGAACGGTGACCTCGATGCGGTCGCAGTATCCGGCCATGGCCTCGTCGATACTGTTGTCCACCACCTCGTAGACCAGGTGGTGAAGCCCTTCCATATCGACGTTTCCGATATACATGGAGGGGCGTTTCCGGACCGCCTCAAGCCCCTCCAGGATCTTGATGTTGTTGGCGCCGTATTGATTGATGGTTTGGATGGCTTCTTTCATATTCTCATCGGCATAATGACACTGACAAAGGTTGTATCGTTCTCCCCCCGAACCAGACAGGGCATCTCCCCGTTGCTGATGTGAACCAGCACGGTGTCTCCGTCGATGAGGCCGAGGGTATCGATAAAATATTTGGGGTTGAACGCCGCCTCGATGGATTCGTCTTCGAAGGCGATCTCCATCTCTTCTTTCGATTCTCCGATATCCGGGTTGGTCGTCCGCACCAGAAGCCGGTTCCGGTCATAGCTGAAGATGACCCCTTTGTACTGGTCGGAGGAAAAAATGGACATCCGTTTCAACATCATGGAAAATGCCTGCCGATCCAGCCGAATTTCGCTGCCGTCCTGCTGCATAAGCAATTCCTTGTAATTAGGGAATTCACCCTCCAAGAGCCGGATGGTAATGTTTTCAGACCCCTTTCGCACCACAAAATGGTTGTCTTTGAGGCCGATCTGGACCGGTTCATCGGTGTCCAAAAATTTGAGCACTTCGTGGAGCCCTTTTTTGGGTATCAGGACTCCCGACTCCAGGGACGGGTCCTCGCCTTCAAAAGGATAGTCGGCTGCGGACAGACGGCTTCCGTCGGTGGAGACCATCCGCAGCACCTTCTGGTTTTCGGTCTTCGAAACCTCGAAAAATATCCCTTCGATATGGGCCCGGGTGTCGTCCACCGCACCGACGATAAACACGGTGCGTTCAATCATTCGGCTCAAGGCATAGGGTTCGACCTCGAAAAAGGTAATGTCCTCGATGGTCGGATTGTCGGGAAAATCTTCGGGATTCATGCCCACGATGTGGTATTCGACATTCTCATTCCCGATCTCGATCCATCGGTTTTCAATCTCGTGAAACCGGACCTCCCCGGCGGGAAATTCCCGAATGATTTCATAGAGTTTTCGGGCGTTGATGGCGACCGTTCCCTCGGATTCCACCGAGGCCGGGTATTCCCCCTCGAATCCGGTCTCCAGATCGGTGGCCACGATTTTGATGGAGGCGGGGGTGGCCTGAATCAGGACATTGTCGGTGATCGCCAGATTGGTTTTGCGTCCGGTCAGCCCCTGAATATTTCCGAGTACGTTTCGAATTTCGCGCTTATTGATGACAAATTTCATCGCAACCCCTCTGAAAGCCGTCGGTTCCCCCCTTAGGATTGTTTATCATAGAGCCATTTTCTCAGGCGCGGGACGATAGCTTCATTCCATTCATTGGAGATTCGAAGCCGAATGAAATACCGATACAGCTTGTCCACCAGCTGAATCGCCTTTTCATCCAGAAACACCTTTTCCAAAAGCCGCCCCTCGATATCTTCGGAGGTTTCGAGGGGGCCCGATTCCGGGGTTTTCAGGCCGGCGATATCGAAACTTTCGCCCTTGAGGGTCAGCCGCCATTCATTGTCTCCGAATTTGCAGATCAGATTCATTTCGGTTACCACCGCCCCTTTCCGCAGGGCGATCAACCCCTCTTCGAGGCCGGCATCGTCTCCCTTGATGGTGATGCTCTCCAGGGCGTCCTGAACCCGGTTTTCCAGAACCAGACGGTTGCCGATTTCCAGGACGGTCAGTTCCGGCTCGATGGTATTGAAGAGCTCCCGGTTTTCCTCGATGGAATACCAGAGCCAGGTCAGAAACTCGAAGCCGAGAAATTTATATCGGTTGTAGGCGACGGCGACATCCAGCATGGTCTACTCCATAAACCGGGTGGGGGTGAGTTTGGCCACCACATCCCGGTCTTCCGGGGTAAGGTCGGCGCTCAGTTCCGCAATGGTATAGGGAAACAGCCGAATCAGGGTCGCCTTGAAGGACCTGGCGAACAGGGTTTCCAGTTCCTCATTGGCCGCCTTCTGGTTGGAAAACATCCAGACCCACCCGTTTTCGACACTCCACAACAGGTCATACACATTGGGGGTCGCCGGAATTCGAAGGCTCAGCACCTGAATGACATGGTCCTTGATCTCCTGTTTTTCCTTTCTGGACAGGTGATCCCGACCGGTCTCGGCCATCCGTTTGGCGACCTCGAGGGAGAAATGTTTTTGGATGATTTTCGAAGGAATGGTCTTTTTATCGATCCGCAGGCTGAACACCAGATAGGGCCCGATGACGAACGAATCGCCGTCAAAAGCGGGTGCAAACGGGGTTTCAAATGAGGTCCATCCCACGGATTTGTCGGAATCCTCGTCGTCGATTTCTGAAATGGCATTTTTTTTCAGCCCGGCGGTAATGGTTTCCATGACCGGTGCTTCGATCTCTCCTTCCACCCGGTATCGGGTGACGGAAACCGTTGATGAAAGCAATCCCATATTCCTCTTTCCATACTTTGCAAATGGCTTTAATCGTTTATAAATACAAAACATATATATATACCCTTTTTCGGTTGGCGGTACAAGTTTTTTTTCTTGTGATAAAAGGTGTCAGCCGGGCATATCTCTGAGCCGAGTTTTTTTGTGCAAGGTGCTATGCAGAATTCCTCCCTCTTATTTTTATCCTTATGTATTTATATATATAAATACAGACTGTTTAAAACATGCATAAGTTTATAAGTCTTTGATTTAAAACATCATTATTTCTGAAAGTCGGTTCTGAAACGGTGTTGATACCCTGTCGATAAAGTCCGGTTTATGAACATCGCCTTCAGGTATGTTGAAAAGTCTGAAGTTTTCAATAAAAAATCGACAGCCTGTGAACCGACTTTTGGAAGGGGTATGAACAACCACCGGCGCTTTTCATTCGCGCCGGCGAAATGTGAATTTAAACTTGATCCCTTCCGGTGAATGTATTATGAATCCGGTATCGTCAACTTCATCCGTTTGCGGAATAGCATGTGCCGTGGAATCCTCTCAGTCGGGTATTTGATTTGAAATGTAAACCGGTTCAACATGCCGCATGGTTTTTGCTCATAGGGGTCTTTCTTCCATGGGCGGCATTTGCGGATATTTATAAATATGTGGATGAAGACGGGGTCATGCATTTTACCAATGCCCCGACTTCAGAGCACTACCAGCTGTTCATGAACGGAAAATCCCCCCTCGGTTCCTACTATACCACCGATCGGTTTGATCAGTACATCATTCTGGCCTCTGAGATGTATGACGTCTCCTTTACTCTGATCAAGGCCGTCATCAAGGTCGAATCCGATTTCAACCGTATGGCGGTCTCCAAAAAGGGGGCTCAGGGGCTGATGCAGATCATGCCCGGCACCGCCAAGCTGTTGAAAATCTATGATCCCTTTGACCCGTGGGAAAACATCATGGGCGGCACCCGGTATCTGAGGATGATGCTCGACCGGTTCGAGGGCCGTTTGAATTTCGCTCTGGCCGGTTACAACGCCGGACCGACCGCGGTGGATCGGTATCAGGGGATACCCCCGTATCGGGAGACCCGCAAATATGTTCAAAAGGTAATGCGCTATTACCACCACATGAATTCAAAGCCCTCCGCGGTTCAGTCCAAAGCGGAAAAAATTCAGACCGCCAGCGCGGAATAAACCTTCTTTCGATCTCCTCCATTCGCTCCCGGCCTCCGTCTTTTTCGGACCGGGTTTTGGGTTTTTTTGCCTGTTCAGGTGCTTTCCACAGCGGTACCCCGGTTTATCCGGTCGGAACTTGTGTTAAAAATATTACCATGCTACAAGGGTAGTGGAGGTCTGCATACCAACACAAGAGGGAGGCCATGGGATATGGGGAACGGTTCTGTCCAAATCACGGAGGATGTTTTTCAGGTCGGCGGCAGCGGGCTCACCGATTCAGAGGATGCGGCGGTGTATCTGATCCGGAGCGACGGTGGTCCTTCGGCCTTGGTGGATGCCGGCTGCGGCGGATCTTTGAGCCGGTTGTTGAAAAATATTCGTTCCTGCGGGGTCAAACCGCAAGAGATCGAATACCTGTTGCTCACCCACTGCCACTACGATCACATCGGCGGCGCCAGGGCTCTTCGGGCAAAGGCGCGGTGCCGAACCGTGGCCCACGAACTCGACGCGCCTTATATCGAGGCCGGGGATCATACGGTGACCGCGGCTTCATGGTACGGCCGGACCCTGGAGCCTCTTTCGGTGGACATCAAACTGAGCGGCGCCGCCGAGGAAATTCGACTGGGAGATCGCATCATTCAGGCCTTTCATATTCCGGGCCACTCGCCCGGTTCCCTGGCGTATTTGATGACCTCCGGGGAAAAACGGGTGCTCTTCGGGCAAGACGTTCACGGCCCCCTCGCCCCGACCCTGCTCTCTGATCCGGCGGATTATCAACGATCCCTTCAACACCTCCTGACCCTGAATGCGGATATACTGTGTGAGGGCCATTACGGGGTGTATACCGGACGGGAAACGGTTCAGGGGTTTATCGAATCTTTTCTGAATCGATGCGATCGGAATTAAGTTCCTAAAGATTCGGAAATTTCCTTCCGGCGCTCTCGAAATTGAATCGGGTCCTGAGTATTGGCCATTCGCATCAGAATTTTGGATGCTTCAATGGGGGATTCTCCGCGATTGTCCAGAACCATTCGGTACCAATGGGGAAGGTCATAGGAATAGGCATCGGAAAGGGCCACCGAATGGCTCCGAAGGGTTTTCGCAAAGGCTTTACCGGCCCGGGATGAGGTCATTGCTTTCGGTTCTGATGAGATCCTGTCGTCACCTTCGATATCCGAGACGATTCGGCGCTTGAGGGCCCGGTATCGGCGGATCGGTCGAATCCAGAACTGAATGATGATATACCCGGAAGCCCCGAGTATAAAACTGGCCCCCGCTGCAAGATAGATCGGCTCCATCCCTGATGTGCCTCCTTGTAAAAAAAATTCTTAAAATCTAAGCGCTCTTCCAAAAACCTCTGGAAAATGGCATAAATCGGGCTTCGGGTCAAATCTTTGTCGAAAGGGGAAGACAGTTTGGGTGAGGATTCCTACCGATCGGCCCTGGACAGTGC
>CAZNLT010000059.1:9353-30211 GCA_964573705.1 uncultured Desulfobacterales bacterium | reverse complement strand
ACAGGGTGCCGCCCTCCGCCGCCTGGAACCGTCCGATTCGGTCCCGAACGGCCCCGGTGAAGGCCCCCCTTACATGGCCGAAGAGTTCGCTTTCCAGCAGATTTTCCGAAAGGGCCGAACCGTTTACGATCACGAACGGCCGGTCTTTTCGACTGCTCCGGTAGTGGATGGCGCCCGCCGCCAACTCCTTGCCGGTACCGCTTTCTCCCTGAAGCAATACCGTTGCCTCGCTGCCCGCGGCGGCTTGAATGGCCTCGAACACCCGCTGCATGGCATGGCTTTTGCCGATGATCCCGCCCAGACGATGCCGTTCGGCCAGTCGGCGCTGGGCCTCTTCGATTCGGCGGCGAATCCGGTGCAGTTCCGAATAGTCGGTCACGGTTTCAATGGCCCCTAAGATCTGGCCGGTTTCATCCCGCACCATGCGGGCCTTTTTCAGGACCGGAACCGAATGCCCCTGCTTGTGGCGAAGCAGGCATTCCTGTGTTTCGGCCTGATCATGAGAGAAAATGCCGCACTGGTCCGGGTCGGCCGGGCACTCCCGGCCGAAGCATTCGCTGAATCCCAGGATTTGGCAGGATTGTCCCAGGGCTTCTTCGGCCCGGTACCCGGTGATCTTTTCAAGAGACTGGTTCCAGGAAGTGATTCGCCCTCGGGTATCCAGAGTGAAGACCCCGTCCGCCATGGATTCCAGAAGAATATTGACGAAGCGGCAATCCCATATGTCGGCGCCGGAATGATATCGGGTCATGTCGATGTCGGATCCACGGGTAACGGTAACGTTACGGAACGTCCCGACAGGGGCTGCCGGAACGTCTGTTATCGGTTCTTTGGGACCTTACATACGGCGACGACGAAATGGATGCCTCCCGCATCCTGCGCCGCCCGGTGTCTGTCTCCGTTTTCACGGGGTAGATCCTGGCATGAATATTGGATATTCGCAAGATGGATATGGATAGGGGTCTCTGAATAGATGGACATTGATGGATCATTCTCTCTTTCACGGATCGGGTACGCGGATTCCCCGGCTCGGGGAAACGATGTCGGGAACCGGAACGGATGGAATGATTGACGGCAAAAACCAGAACAACAGGAGGAGCTTGGAGATGTATCACGGAATCGGATGGACCGCATGGGCGGTGTCGATCTCTTTGGCGCTGGCGATCTTGACCGGATGCGAGGACCGTATGGAGGCCTCGATCGAACGGGATCAACGGATCAAGGAGCGGGCCCGACTGGCGCTTCTCAAGGAATCGGGGCAGACGGTACCCCCCGGGTCCGGCGACGGGCGCCTGGGGTCTTTTTTTACCAACAGCCTTCACCATACCGGCGAGGGGATGCGGTACTGGTACGAGGAGGCGGGGGGATTTATGAATATTACCGGCATTCCGTATGCGGACCTGGACTGCGGCACCTGCCATGTTCAGTCCTGCGACCGGTGCCATGCCGAGGAAAAGGACGGCGCCAAGATCCTCTCCCGGGACAAGGTGCGGGATATGGAGACCTGCCTGCCCTGCCACAGCCGGGAAGGGCTGACCTTCAAATTTGACGAGTCCGCAGGCACCGCCGATGTCCATATCGCCGCCGGCATGGTCTGCGCCGACTGTCACTCTGGAAAGGATGTCCACGGCGACGGACGGTTTCGCACCTCCATGCGCTCTCCCGATGCGATCAACGTGGGCTGCGAGAGCTGTCATACCGAATCCGGGGGCGCCGCACCCGCCTTCGATCCGTTGACCGAGAGCCACTCCGTCCACGGGGATCTTTTGACCTGCCAGGCCTGCCATGTGAGCAATACCACCGCCTGTATGAACTGCCATTTCGATGCCTTTCTGGAAACCGGGGAGCGCAAGGGCAATTTCATCCCCATGAAGGACTGGGTGATGCTCATCAACCATGAGGGCCGGGTGACCTCGGGCAGCGCCATGAGCCTGGTCCACGAGGGCCGGAAATTTCTGGCCTATGTGCCCTACTACACCCATTCGGTGATGCCGGAGGGGCGGCCTTGTGCGGACTGCCACGCCAACGCGGCGGTGAATCGAATGATTGCGGGGAAACAGGTTCCGGTGCTCCGGTATGAAAACGGCCGGGTCATCCCCTGGAAAGGGGTGGTGCCGGTCATTCCCGACCGGCTCGATTTCGTTTTTCTGGACAAGGACGGCAGGAACTGGCGCCCGCTGCCCCCGGACGGGGAGGTGACGGTGCAGTTCGCCGCTTTCGGAGAGCCGCTCAGTCCGGCGCAGATGGAAAGCCTGGCCCAGGCGATGGAATAACGCCGGCACACCGCCGTAGCGCTGGTTTTTGCATAAGCATATGCCGCAGGCCGGACGGCGACGGCGGTGGCCGGTTTTCCCGGCAGCCTCCATACTCAATCTTTTCAGCCCCTCTCCCGGGGCGGCGGCTTGTCAGGGCGCCAGTTGTTCATAAATGATGAGTGAACTGCGGGCTTCGGTAAAGGCAAAATCCCCTTCCTTGGTGACGAGGGACACCACCAGTTCCATATCCCCGTCGCCGTCGATATCGCCGATCCCGAAATCACTGATCCGGCCTCCCATCGACCGGGTGGTCCAGTTCGGCGTCAGGCGCAGGCCGTCCCAGGACAGAGCCGACATCCGTCCTTTGTCCAGGGAACGGAAGCGTTGGAAAATCCGCCTCGCCACATCCCGGTTCGCGGCGGTCACCACCTCCGGAGACCCGTCGCCGTCCACATCCGCCAGCGCCAGGCGCATGGGAAAATATCCGATCCGTTTGGCGTCGTCGGTCGGATCGCCCCCCGGCATCGCCATGTAATGTAAGCTTCCGCCGAAGGGCGCCTCGCTTTCATAAACATCATCGTTTCGGGCGTCGATCACCCGAATGCGGTCGCCGGAATCGAAGGCCATCACCGTTCGGGAGCCGTCCCCGGTGATCGGACCGAGTACCGTTCCCAAGGCATTGGCCTTTCCGGATTCGAGCAGGGCGTCTTTCGGAACATATCGTCCATTTTCCCATATCATGGAATACACCGGCGACCCGAAAAGATCGCCCTGGTGAACGGCCGGTTCCTGGCCCAGGAGCAGGGGGGCGTCTCCGATCGGGGGGATCACCCGAAAGAGCCAGGGCTGTTCTTCCGAAACGGGAACATACCCGCGGCCGTCATATTCCAGGACAAGGGACGTCACCCGATCCCGGTCCGGCGACAGACTGGAGATGAATATTTCCGGAATGCCGTTTCCGTTCACATCCCCCACATCCACCCCGATGTGATGGGAATATTCGGTTTTCGCCGTTTCGGCGATTTTGTCGAGCCGCCGGTTCCGGGACTGATAAATCGCCAGCGCATGATCGGACAGGAGCAGGATTTCGGTCATCCCGTCATGATTGACATCCCCGAGCCCGATCCCGTTTATGGAAAAGCGAAAGGGACCGCCGGTCCAAAAATGTACCACGGGGCCTTCGGATCGTGCCGGAAGCATGGCGCCGGGGGCGCCCGGAGAGGAGGCTTCCGGCGGGCTGGGGCCTTTTTCCGATGGGATGAAAGGCGGCGCCTCCGCTGATTCGGCCCGGGAAGCGGGAGTCGCGGTCCGGGATGCGGCCGGGGCCGGGTCTTCGGTTTGCCGGGAGGATAACCGCTGTATCAGGCGGGTGGCGATTCGGTTGACTGTGGGAATCAGCCCGTCGAGGGTCGCCACTTCTTCTGAAAAGACATGTGGCGGGCGTTCGCCCGCCACATCCGCCATTTCGGCATGGACCCGCCCCGCCCCGTCTGCGCCTATGAGGATGTCGCCGTAAATGATGTAATCCGCCTTCAGTTTCGCACCTGCGATCAGAGCGCGGCTGGGGCCCGTAAACCCCTTTACCGCGTTCACAGCCGAATCGACGTGCTTTTTTTCCAGGAGGGTCACCCCCTTGGCGCCGTCTAAACGGGCGGAGAGGATTTCACGAACCCCGGCCGGTATATATTGCAGGTCCCGGGCCGCTTCCATATCGAAGGGAAGAACCGCGACGGAAATCCCCTCCGCGCCGGTGACGCCGGCGGTCAATAAAACACACAGAAACACCGAGATGACGATCTGAACTGCCTTTCGGTCGCGCAAAATCCCCTCCTTTTACGTGGAATGCACTGCGGATATTAGAAGTAATATTCGATTGCCAGGGCCGCTTTCCAGAAGTCCTCGACGGTTCCGTCGGACTCGTCGTAATCGCTGTCTTCATCGAAGAGGATATAACCGAATTCGGTTGCGGCCACCAAGCCTTTCATGATTTCATATTCCGAATTGAAATTGAATTCAATCAGGCTTTCGTCCTCGTTCAGCAGAATATCCCCCGGGGCTTCGAACAGGGTGTCTTCGGCGGCGCCTTCGGCGTACATGATCTGGAATTCGTTTTTGAGCCGGTCTCCGATCATGATGTCCTTCAACTTGAATCCCACGGCCCACATGCCCACGGCATAGGTGGTGTCGTGGGAATCGAACATGTTGTCGTTGAATCGGCTGCCGCCGAAAAAGGAGCTGGTGTAGGCCGGCCCCCCGATCAGCGGCGGCATCAGATCCAGGTCGCTGTCGTTCGCGTCCGGACCGCTTCCCCAGAACCCGAAGATTTCCGGGGTCATGAAAGAGAGCCGGTAATTAATGACCAGGTCGGCGAAATACCCCTCGATATCGACATCCCGGGTCATCGTTTCCCAACTCATGCTGCCGTAGGTGGCGGTCCCCTGAACCAGAATCGGTTCGTAGTTCAGCACCAGCTTCAGACCGCCGTAATAGGCTTCCACGCCATCGGCGGCCAGGGCCCCCTCCAGGTCCGTGATGTCGTTGAAGGCGCCCTGAATGAATCCCGGGTAGTTGAAATAGGCATACCGCCAATGATTGGCGCCGCCTTCCTGAATCACCGTATCCCCGATGGTGGCAAACGCGGCATAGGGTGTCATCGAAAACCGGCTGAACGTCACCGGTACTTCCACATAAAACAGGTCGGCCTGGTCATCCAGGCTCTCTGGAGAGTCTTCCATCAGATCGGTCATTCGGAACCAGGAGGCGTTGAACGCCCCGACCGTCGAGAGCGGTACACTCATGGCAACACCGGCGGGCACCTCGTACATCAGGTTGCTGCCGTAAATGGCGTCGGCGAAAACCGCTCCCTGGGAACCGATCTTGAAATTGACCTCGGTTCCGGGGACAAAGAAGTCGATGTAGAGGTTGTCCAGTTCCAGGATCTTGTCGCCATCTTCCTCCCCGCCGACCAGGGCGTCGGTAGAACCGAAATAACCGCCGGTGGACCCTTCGCCGATCTGCCAGCTGAGCACCCCTTTGAGGTATTCATTGGCGATGAATTCCATTTTGAGCCCGAGCTCCCGGGTGGCATCGAAATCGGCATCACTGGCCCGTCCGCCGTCCACGAAATCGAGATACTGGGTGGCCCCGAAAGAGGCTTTGAATGCGCCGCTGACCTTCATTTCCGCGGCATACCCATTGGTGCTGAAGAACAGAATTGCGGTGATCAAGCCCCCCACCTGTAAACATTTTTTCATCTGGGTTCTCCTCTCCCGCCCGGGCTGATTCCGGGCAATATGACCGTCGGCTGTGCGCGATCGGTCTGGTTAAAAAAAGGAATCGATTTGAATTAAACACAGCGATCATCAGCGGGATCGCTCTTGGAAATGCAGATCAATTTCCATGCCAAGGGAAGAAGGGCGGCGTGGCCATTTTCATGGTCCTGAAACCCGGATCGGTTTGCCGGAAGGGGGCCGATTGTTTTTGGGTCAGGAGGATGCCGGAAAGAGGAGATTTCTTGACCTCAGGTGTTCAGTCTGTTAAACTATTGAACGTTAAAGAACTGAACACATGAACAGGTTAGAGATATGGGCCGGCAGAAACTGGAGGCGTACTGGGAAACGGTGGTGGACACCATCATGGACGGCGTGATGATTGTTAATCCGGAAGGCCGGATTGTATATGTGAATCGCGCTCTGGAAGAGATCACGGGATATCCGAAGGCGGATATGGAGGGGCAGTCCTGCCATTTTCTGTCATGCAGCGCATGCGAAATGGTTCGGAGAACCGAGGACGGCCATTGGTGTGCGATGTTTCAACAGGGCTCCCTTCGAAAACAGAAATGCAGAATCCGCCGAAAGGACGGGGGCATAGTGCATGCCGTCAAAAACGCATCGATCATCCGTGATCCGATGGATCAGGTCCTCGGCGCGGTGGAAACGATTACGGATGTGACCGATCTGACCCGGCATCGGGAGCAGATTGAAACCTACCGGCGGGAACTGATCGCCCGGGACCGGTTTTACGGCATGATCGGCGCCTCCCCCGCCATGCGCCGCCTGTTCGATATGATCGTCAATGCCTCCCGGTCGGATGCGCCGGTGATTGTCTTCGGGGAGAGCGGCACCGGGAAAGAGCTGGTGGCCCATGCCGTTCATCAGCGCGGGCATCGTTCAAAAAAACCGTTTGTGCAGGTCAACTGTGCGGCCCTGAATGAATCGCTCCTGGAGAGCGAGCTTTTCGGCCATGTCAAAGGAAGCTTCACCGGGGCGCATTGCAGCCGCACCGGCCGATTCGAGGCCGCTCAAGGCGGGGATATTTTTCTAGATGAAATCGGAGACCTGCCGATGGCCACCCAGGTCAAGCTGCTACGGGTGCTGGAGGAAAAGGAGGTGGAGCGGGTGGGGGATCACCGACCGATCCCGGTGGATGTCCGGATTATATCGGCCACCCATCGAGACCTTGCCGATCTTGTGTCCCGGGGGCAATTCCGGGAGGATTTCTTTTATCGGATCAATGTCATTCCGATTCATGTACCGCCCCTGCGGGAGCGGTCCGAGGACATTCCCCTGCTGGCGAGATCGTTTTTCAACCGCATTCAGGTTAAAAGTGGAAAGCCGATTGAGGGGATTTCCGGGCGGGCCATGGCCCGGCTGACCGATTATCCCTGGCCCGGCAATGTTCGGGAATTGAGAAGCGCCATGGAATACGCCTTTGTCACCGCCCAGGAAGGCCTGATCGAGCCCGAGCACCTGCCGGTAAGTATCATTGAACAGGCGCGTACGAGACCGGCCGTGGAAAAACCGATGAGAGATCTGGATCAGCTCAAGAAAGAGCGCCTGGTCAATGCCTTGATGGAGGCTCGCGGCAATCAGTCGGCGGCTGCCCGACTGCTCGGGATGTCGCGTACCAGCGTCTGGAATCAGGTGAAACGCTACCGGATGAATCCGGAGGAATTCAAAAAATAAGAATCGGCATGATCATTGCTTTATCTTTGCCAGGTGAGAAGCGATTGACTTACCTCCTTAACCCTTTTGCTCTCCCTGAATCCGGTCCGGGGGATCTGTCCTCCGGACCTTCCTTTCCAGAGTTGACGCCAGTCGCGGGGTACCGGCAGGCGGGGAAATTGAGGCATGTGTACGGATATCGATGATCAGAAAAAAGAGATAAACACCATTCTGCTGCCGGTGAAGCTCTCCGGCGGCCGCATCAATGCCTTTCAAATGGCTCGGGCTTTGGCCGAATGCAGCTCGGCCCGGCTGGAGATCCTGTATGTCCTCAAACCGGGAGCCGGAGTAGCGGCATCCGCCGGGCCCATCGGCACCGAATTGGAGTCGACCCAAGCCCGGCTTGAAAGTTTCTGCAAGCCGCGGCTGAAGCAGATAGAGGATGTCCATTTCACCTGTCGTGCAGGCGATCCGGCGCGGGAAATTGTTTCCCGCGCCCTGGAATGCCGAGCCGATCTGATTGTTCTAGGATGTCATTTCCGGGATGACCGACCTTGCTACAACCGACTGGGAGAAGTGGCCCAGATCGTTTTCCAGAGGGCCCCCTGTGCGGTGATGCTGGTGCCCTGCCCGGGATCCGGGTAGAAGCTTATCCAGATAAAGGATTCCCAGACCTGAAGCGCCCCCTCTCTCGCCACCCGCTTCACAGCTTTTTCCTTCCAAAAAAAAATTAGGCTTTCAGAAGTCTTCCATCCAAATTCCTGAAACCTGAACCGGTATCGGGGAAAATTCCGAAAACAGCTTTTTATCGAGATTTTAGATGAATTTTTAATTTGACAGAAGAATTCTTTATATGACAATGTATTTGTCAATTATGGTAAAATTCACAAAAAAGGGGGAACGGATCGAGGATCCTATCGCAGCGCCGGCAGAAATCATTTCCCTTGCCGAGGAAACCGTGACCGAGCCCGGCTCCTATTTCGTCAGCATCGACGATATCCAGCCCGCCCTCGCCGGGTACACGTTGACGACCACCGACGAGCCGGCTGGCCTGCGTGGAATTTTTCAACACCAAAAACAAATATGCCCAAACCCATAAAAAAAATCCTCGATTCGGCTCGCGCCCTTCCGATCGTGCCCCGGAAAGAGGCCGGCGTTTATCAGCATCATGTGGAAGACCTGGTTCAGGATGTCAACCGCGACTTGGCTTCCGAACCCGGTATTCATGAACTGATCGGCAACAATCCGCTGGAGATGATGGATGAGAACCATCGCCATCACGGGGCGTTGATGGCCACGGTTTTCAATATCGGCCACTATGAATTGCTGGCCAAAACCATCCCCTGGGTGTATCGGGCGTATCACGGGCACGGGTTTTCCTACGATTATTTTCCTCTTGAGCTGAAAACCTGGCGCAGAGCCGTGGAAATGCGGATCACGGCCCCTTCTATGAAGGCGGTCCAAGCGATTTATCAATGGATGATCGACATCCATGAGGACATGATCGCCGCATCGAAATCAGAGCTGCCCTTTGCCATGCCGGTTGATGAGGATTGGCTCGAAACCAAGGAATCCTTTATGGCGGCCCTTCTCCAGGGGAACCACCGGCGCTGCCTTGACTTGGCCGAAACGGTAGTGAACACCCATAATGATGTGGCCCGGTTTTATCTCCAGATTCTTCAGCCGGTGATGTATGAGATCGGGGTACTGTGGGAAAGGGGAGAAATTTCAGTGGCCGTCGAACACCTCGCCTCCGCCATCGTCGGGCGGGTCATGGCCACCTTGAATCCCCGTCGATACGAGGCACCCTTTTTGAAAGGCAAAATGATCATCACCGCCTCTCCCAACGAGTTTCATGAAATCGGGGCCTGGATGCTTTCCGATGTCTTGGAGCAGAATGGATGGGAGGTGCGGTACCTGGGCGCCAATATGCCGGCGGC
Organism: uncultured Desulfobacterales bacterium; assembly: GCA_964573705.1. Lineage (GTDB taxonomy): Bacteria > Desulfobacterota > Desulfobacteria > Desulfobacterales > Desulfococcaceae > JAABSQ01. The sequence continues at coordinate 21,073 of CAZNLT010000059.1, read as the reverse complement.
CGATCTCAGCGATCTGGTGACCGCCTATCAGCCGGATGTGTTGGCGATATCCGTGACCATGCCTTTCAACGTGGATAAAGTCAGGGACCTGATAACCAAATTTCGCGATAATCCGGATACGGCATCGCTGAAGGTCATCGTCGGGGGGCACGTGTTCAACGACATCCCCCGATTGTGGCAGCTGGTGGGTGCCGACGGGTTCGCTTCGAACCTCGACGAAGCGGTGCGGATCATCGGTGAGTGGTCCGCTCGGGATGAAAAGGACGACGTTGCGTGAAAACCCGGTTGACCGACTCCAAATATGCCCGGGCACTGGAGCAGTACCTGGGCACTTCCAAGTATTTGATTACCCTCCTTCTGGACAGCCGCCTGTATATTTCGGACAGCAGCCCCTCATTTGCTAGGCTCCTGCGATTGAAAAAGAATCCGACGGGGGCATCCATCCACTCCTTTCTGCTGCCGGAAAGCCGAAACGCCCTGGCATCGATTCTCGATCAAGCGTCGGCGCGGATTCGATTGATCCTCACCTCCCCCTTTTCTCCTTGCTTTCCCGTGGACTGCCACGTGTTCAAGGTGGATGAAGATCATCTCCTTTTCGGAGATCACCTGATGTTGACCAATGACGACAGCCTCAATAAAATGAGTACCTTGAACAGCGAGCTGATCAATTTGACCCGAGAGCTTCAGCGAAAGAACCGGGCCCTGGAAAATGCCCGGGAAAAAATCAAGGTGTTGGGGGGGCTGCTGCCGATCTGCAGCAGCTGTAAAAAAATCCGGGACGATGAGGGGTACTGGAATCAGATCGAGTCCTACATTCGGGATCACTCCGAAGCCGACTTCAGCCACAGCATCTGCCCCGACTGCGCCAGGATGCTGTATCCGGATTTATATGACAAATTGTTGGAATAAGGCCGGCGCGCATTCCCATCTGTTCTCCACTTACCTGCCACGGCATTCCCTTTCGGCATTTTTCTTGATTACATACTTCGATCCTTTTGGCGCTTTTCACTGAGTTCGGTATCCTTTTGTTTTAATTTAAGTTTATTGCAAGCATCTCCAATATTCCTGATTGGGAATTTTTTGATTCTCCTCTTTTCAAAAGGATAATTTCGTGCCGCCAGAAATTTCTGAGCCCCCGGGAATTCAGGAATTCGCGGATAACCATTGACATTTCCCGGGTTTTTATCGGAAAAAGAGTTAATGGATAATAACCATTGATAACCGTTCATCCAACCAGGGAGGAAGACAGATGAAAAAATCAGGCTTAGCGATGACAGCCCTCATCGTGATACTGGCGGCCGGTCCGGTCGCCGGCCGGGAGGCGTTCTATCCCGGGGAGGGGTATGTAGCGCCCAGCATCAAAGCGACCGAACCTTTTTTTTCGCATGAGACGCGGCAGAACGGCACCTCCGAGAATGTGAATGTCAGTGTGGTTTCTCAGGATTTTCCAAACATTGTCCTGAACGTGACCGTTCGGGACGACGAGGGAAATCCCGTCACCGGACTAACCGCCGACGATTTTACGGTGACCGAACAGGCCGGGCCCGAACCCGCACCGGTGGATGAGACCCTGACCTGTTTTGAAGAGACCCGGCCGGAGGGGGACATCGCCTTCTCCCTGGTTTTCGATGTCAGCGACAGCATGGGACTGCAGAACCGGTTGCCGGACGCAAAAGATGCGGCCATTGATTTTCTCAATACCACATTGCCCGGTGACCAAGGCGCGCTGGTCTCTTTTTCCGGATGCAATCAAACCGAAATGGTTCTGCCGTTGACCGGGGTCCGTGAGGATACCGACGGGAACGGCGCCACCGATTTTGTGGAAGCGATTCAATCCCTGTCTACAAAGGACCTTACCGCTGTTTTCGACGGCATCGCCATGGGAATCGACAGCATCAGCGAGGCATCCTTTCCCAAAGGGGTGATCGCTTTTTCCGACGGAAACACCAACGCCGATTGTGAATACACCATCAATGAATTGATTCAAAAAGCCCAGGAGGCGGGCGTACCGGTGTACACGGTGGGCCTTGAAATCGAACCCAACAGCGAAATGGCCCTGCGGCTTCAGGAGATCGCAGAACAAACCGGCGGGTTTTACACGCCGGCGCCCACCGCCGCCGATATGGCCGAGATTTACCAGGACATCGCTGAGGTGATCCGCAGCCAATACCGCCTCTGTTACACCACCCACAATCCGGTTCAGGACGGCACCACCCGAACCGTGCGGGTCACCACCGACGGACAGACCGGCACCGGTACTTACACGGTCGGAGCGGGGCCGGCACCGGAAAACCGTCCGCCGGTCATCGACCATACGCCCGTGGATACCGCCACCGAAGACACGCCGGTTTCCCTTTCCGCTCAAGTGACCGATCCGGACGGAAATCTCAGTCAGACCATGCTGTTCTACCGGACCTCGAATCCGGAATCCCCCTTTCCATATACTTCCATCGAAATGAATCTGGCTGGCAACGGAAATACCTTCCAGGCCGACATTCCAGCCGAGACCGTCGGTCTTTCCGGGGTAGAATATTATATTGAAGCCAGAGATACCCTGGATGCCCCATCTCAAGCCGGAAGCGCGGCGGATCCATTTTTCATTCAGGTGATTTCGGCCGATCAACCCCCGACCGCTGATGCAGGGCCGGATTTGAGCGTCAATGAAGGGGAAATAGTGACCCTGGACGGTACAGGCTCTTCCGACCCGAATCCGGAAGAGACCCTCGCCTACGAATGGGCGCAGACCGGCGGGCCGACGGTGGTATTGTCCGAACCGACCGCCCCGCAACCCACCTTTACCGCACCCTCCGTGGGTCCGGAAGGGGCGACCCTCACCTTTGAGCTGACGGTCCGGGACGGCACCGGCTCATCCACCGATTCGGTCGCGGTGCTCGTCAATGATGTCCTGGCTCCTGTGGCCGATTTTACCTGGACCCCGGAAACGCCTGAAGCCGGACAAACGGTGAGCTTCACGGACCTCTCCTCGGCGGCCGGGGCCCCGATCGTCGACCGAACCTGGACCTTCGGTGAACTGGGCGCCGGCGCCGGCGCCGCCCCTGTGTTTCATTTTCCGGACAGCGGCGCCTATACGGTTGAGTTGCAGGTGACCGACGAGGACGGCTCTACCGGCACAACCGTCCGCACCATTCGCGTGGTCGAACCGCCCTGTGTGGAAGGCGACTGCGGGGGCGGCAGCGGCGGCTGTTTTATCGATGCCGCCCGGTCTGAGACCGAAGTCGGGCTTCGGGAACGGGTTTTGCGAATCGTACACTTTTACGCCGACATTTTGTCGGTTCGGCCATAGGAGGTGACAGATGAAACCAATCCAATTCTTAATCACCGTTCTATGTCTTTGTATGGGCGCGGCTTTTATCCTCCCTTCCGAGGGCCGGTCTCAGGAACGTGCCGGATCGGTCAGTGTTTCCCCCATGGGCGGGGTTCACGTCTTTGACAACCGCCAGGATATCGAAAAAGACGCCACCGGCGGTGTCGGCGTGGGGTACAATATCACCGAACACTGGGGGGCCGAGATCCAGTTTCAGGGAGGCCGGTTCGACCATGAATACTTCGATTTTGAAAACTGCCGGTGTTCCGATGATGAATTGAATGCCTACATCGCCCATCTCGACGCCCTCTACCATTTCCGACCCGGCAAGCGCCTGGTTCCCTATCTTTCGGCCGGTGTGGGCGGGGTCCGGGTGGAAGGCGACCATTATGAGGATGACACCTACGGCGTGGTCAATTACGGCGCGGGCGTCAAATACCACATCACCGACAACATCGCGCTTCGCGGCGAAGCCCGGCATCTGCATGGCTGGGAAGATTCGAACAACAATGTCGCCGCCACCGTGGGGGTGAGTTTTCAGTTCGGGGGGAAAAAGAAGGAAAAACCGGCGCCGCCGCCGGAACCCGAAGAAGATCCGCCGGCGCTGGGCGTGGTGGTGGAAGAACGGGCCCCCGAGCCCGAAGAGGTGCCGGTGGATGTCGAAGAATTCAAACCCGCACCCCTTGCGGATGATGAAAAACTGGCCATCGATCTGAAGATCCTGTTCGATTTCGATCGGGCGGTGATAAAACCGGCCTATTATCCCAATTTAAACAAAATCGGCGCCTTCATGCGGGATTATCCGGAAACTCAAGCCGTTATTGAAGGCCACACCGACGATGTCGGTTCGCTCTCCTATAACATGAAACTCTCCTGGAACCGGGCCGAAAGCGTCCGCCGGTATCTCATCCAGAACTTCGGCATCGCTCCCGACCGGCTTGAAGCACGGGGATACGGCAAATCGGTGCCTGTTGCGGACAACGCCACCGAGGAAGGCCGTCAAAAGAACCGCCGGGTGATTCTGGTGGTCTCCAACGGAAACGGCGCCGAAAAAACCCGAATATTCCGGGAGGAATATGAACCCCGGCCCTCCGAACAGGGTTCCGGAGCGGCCCCCACGCCGCAGAAGTCGAAATCGCCCGTCAATCCCGGAAAATCCGGGCAGACCCTTGAGGATGTTAAAATCGACACCTCCGGTGATACGGTGACCGCGACCCTTCTCACCGGCGCACCGGTGGCGAAGTATCATGTGTTTACCCTGAAGGACCCCTACCGGGTGGTGATCGATCTGCCGGGCCGGTGGCGACGAACCGGCAAAAATCGGGAGTTCGTGGACAAGGGGAATGTTCAGCGGGTCCGGTTCGGCATCCATTCGGACAAGCTTCGGGTAGTGCTGGATCTGAAAGGAAAACTCAAAGGGGAACCCAGGGTCCGGACCGCTTCGGACGGGCTTCGGGTCAGCATGATCGGAGAAGACGGGGTGGCCCTGAGCAGTCGGTAGCTTCAAACGGGATGCACCCGCGTGCACGCGGGTGCATTTTGAATCCAAAACGATTTGTTTTTACGAGAAAAACAAAAAAGGCTTTCCGGGGAGCTCCTGGAAAGCCTTGATTTCATTGGTGCCGGGGGCGGGAATCGAACCCGCATGAGCTTGCGCCCGGAGGATTTTGAGTCCTCTGCGTCTACCAGTTTCACCACCCCGGCATTGGGGCTATCTCTATAGTGAATTTAGCCGGGCTTGTCAACCGTATTGCGCGGCGGGCGGCCGAGCGCGGTGAAAACCTCTGCTTCTGAAATCACCCCTTCCCGAAGGATTTTGGGCGGATCTTCGGTGACATCCACTACCGTGGACCCGGCTGCGCCGGACAGGGGGCCCGCATCGAGGACGCGGTCGGTCCGGTCCAGGATTTCAGGAGGCAGTGATGCGACCGTCGGACACCCGGGCCGGCCCGACAGATTGGCGCTGGTACCGGTAATGGCGCGGCCCGCGGCTTGAATCAATGCGCGGGCCACCGGATGGGCGCAGAGCCGAATGCCGATTTTCCCGGCGCCGCCGGTCAGGGCCTCGCTCACCTCCGGTCTGGCGTCGAAAACCAGGGTCAGCCGACCGGGCCAGAACCGGTCCATGAGCCGGCGACCGGTTTCAGGAATGGTTTGGGCCCATCGGGTCAGCGATTCCCGCTCGGAAACCAGGATCAGGATCGGTTTTCGGCGGCGGCGCTGTTTGATCTCATAGATCCGTGCCACCGCCTCGGAATGGTGCGCATCCGCCCCCAGGCCGTAGAGGCAGCGGGTGGGGAAAACCACCGTGCCGCCGTTTTGAATGATTCGGCCCGCCGCCGCAATCGAGTCCGCATCCGGAAATTCAGGATCGACGGCCCTGATCTTAGAGCGGCTGGTCAAGCTTTTGGGCCTTTTTTTCCACCTGCATGGCCAGATCCGCCTTATAGGCGGTGAGCATGCCGGCGATCTCGGGATTCGACAGCGCCAGAATTTGGGCCGCCAGAATGCCCGCGTTTTTGGCGCCCGATTTTCCGATGGAGACGGTAGCCACGGGAATGCCCGGCGGCATCTGCACCGTAGACAGAAGGGCGTCCCATCCCTTGAGGCAGGAGGAATCGATGGGCACACCGATCACCGGCAGCGGGGTGTGGGCCGCCAGGACCCCGGCCAGGTGGGCGGCATGACCGGCGCCGGCGATGATCACCTCCATGCCGCGGGCTTTGGCGCCCTCTGCAAAATCCATGGCCCGTTTGGGGCTGCGGTGAGCCGAGGCCACGGTCATTACATAGGGGATGTCGAATTGTTTGAGCATCTCCACCGCCCCTTCCATGACCTCGAGATCGGAGTCGCTGCCCATGACGATGCCGACCTTTGGGGCGGTGCCGAACCGTTTGAGCGCCTTCCGGCCGATGTCTTTGCGATACTGCACTTCGGGCCAGTCGATTCGGGAAACCGCCTGGTATGCGGTATCGATCGCCTTTTCCACGGTATCGTCGATGGCGGTCACCCCGAGTACCCGGCCGCCGCTGGTGAGGATCCGGTTCTCCGAGCTCTGAGTGCCGGCATGGAACACCACCACATTTTTGTTGTCCCGCACCGCATCCAATCCGGTGATCGGTTTGCCTTTTTCATATGACCCGGGATACCCGCCTGCGGCCATCACCACACAGACGCTGGCTCGGGGATCGATTTCCAGTCGACAGGTGTGCAGCTTTTCATCGATGACCGCTTCGATGATCGGAACCAGATCGCTTTTCAGCCGCATCAGCAGCGGCTGTGCTTCGGGGTCGCCGAACCGGCCGTTGAATTCGAGCACCCGGGGCCGGCCCCGTTCGATCATCAGCCCGGCGTAGAGCACCCCTTTGTAGGGGCGGCCTTCGGCGGCCATTCCCTGAACGGTCGGGATCATGATCTCCTTCATAATCTTTTTATGGAGATATCGGTCGATGATCGGGGCCGGGGAGTAGGCGCCCATGCCGCCGGTGTTGGGCCCTTGGTCATCGTCGAAGACCGGTTTGTGGTCCTGGGAAGAGGGCAGGGGCAGCACGGTTTTGCCGTCGGTAAAGGCGAGAAAAGAGGCTTCCTCGCCGGTGAGGCAATCCTCGATCAGGACCCGGTCGCCGGCCGTGCCGAATTCCCGGTCCACCATAATCCGGTGCAGCGCGTTTTCGGCTTCGGCTTCGGTCCGGCAGACGATCACCCCTTTACCTGCTGCCAGCCCGTCCGCCTTGACCACCACCGGTGTCTTGATTTCTTTCAGATAGGCTTCTGCTTCCGGGTAGCTTGTGAAGGTTTTGCCTTGGGCTGTGGGAATGCCGTATTTTTGCATCAGGGATTTGGCGAATGATTTGCTTGATTCGATCTCCGCGGCCTGCCGGGAGGCTCCGAATATGCGCAGGCCTTTTTCTTCGAATCGGTCCACAATCCCCATGGACAGCGGCCCCTCGGGACCGACAATGGTTAAATCGATCTCCTCGGATTGGGCGAACGCAGCCAGTTCGGGGATGTCTTCGGGATCGATGGGCACGCATTCGGCCAGTTCGGAGATGCCGCCGTTGCCCGGGGCACAGTATATCTTTTGAACCCGAGGACTTTGATGGAGCTTCCAGACCAGGGAATGTTCTCTGCCGCCGCCGCCGACTACCAGGATTTTCATAGGTTACCTCCGTTTATCAGTGGGTCAAGAAACTAGGGATGGGCACTACCCGGGGATCTGTATGGCGGAATGGAGCCGAAGCATCCGTCGGTCCTCTCAATAAAACCTTGCCGGCATAAAGATGCGTTGGTCCATTCAATATTTCAGTTCAATCCTTCCGGAATTCGGGCGTTTCGGAATGAAACCGCTGGAAATCGAATGAACGCAAAAGTCAGTCGGTATTCCGCATGGAAGGATTCCGTCGATGGTCCTCAATGCAGAGGGTGATCAATCGGTCCAGCAGTTGACTGAATTCGATGCCGGCGGTTTGGGCGGCCAAAGGCAGAAGGCTGGTCGGGGTCATGCCGGGAATGGTGTTGGTTTCCAGGACATAAAGATCATTGCCTTGCAGGATGAAATCGGTTCGGCTGCATCCTCTGCAAAAAAGCGCTCGATGGGCCTGCATCGCCTGGTCTTGGGCTTTTTTCTTGATCGATTCATCCACCCGGGCCGGGCAGATTTCCCGGGTGGCCCCGACCTTGTATTTGGCCTCGTAATCGAAAAAGGAGTAGCCCTCGCCCGGGATGATTTCCACCAGGGGCAAGGCTTCCAAATCATCGTTTCCGATGACCCCGCCGGTCAGTTCGATGCCATCGATAAACTCCTCCACCAGAACCGAATGGTCGTGGGCAAAGGCGGCATTTAAGGCGGCTTCAAGGCCCTCTTCAGTCCTCACGATGGTGGTGCCGATACTGGAACCGCCGCTGACCGGTTTAACTACCAGAGGCAGGCCCAGCGTGTGAACCCCGGTATGGGCGTCCAGGGGATCATTGCGACGAAGGATGGTGTGGGATGGAACGGTCAAACCGGCTTTTTCATACATCTGTTTGGCGGCCAGTTTGTTCATGGCAAGGGCGCTGCCCAGAACCCCGGCCCCCTGGTAGGGGACGTTCAGCAGTTCGAGCATGCCCTGGACCGTGCCGTCTTCTCCAAAGGGGCCGTGCATGATGATCAGGGCGGCGTCGAGTTCGGGGGCATCGGCCACCAGCCGGTCCAGATCGGTTTTGGGGTCATATCGGCGCACCACGTATTTCTCTTTGTCGAGCGCCGTAAACACTTGCTCTCCCCCGTTGAGGGAAACCGCTCTTTCCGGAGATATGCCCCCGGCGAGGAGGGCGATGGTGAGCTGGGTCATGTCATGGTCCGGTCGTGCCGTTTAAAAGCTGTTCTTTGGTCCGGTTGTATTCATCCAATGTGATAAGCTTGTTTTCGAACAAACGGGCGAGTTCCCTCAATTCCCGAATACGGTTGGTGGCCGGGTCCTCCAGCTGGCGCGACGTGTTATAGGGGTATGGTTTGATGTCGCAATCGTCCCGATTCCCCACCTTGAGAGAGGCCAGCCCGCCCAGAAGGTTGACTTCGACGCTTCGGCCGGTGAACGTGGGAAGACTCAGAAGCTCCCCGAGGTTCTTACGTTCATCCCGCATCCGTTTGTATACCCGGTAGCCGGCATAGGTCACCAGGACCGATCCGCCGAGGAATATCCACACCATATATAACACCATGCCCCGGAAAAAGAGGATCAGACAACCCAATCCCGCCAGGAGAATCAGATGCAGCAGCAGAATCGAATAGGCCATGAACATCCCTTTAAACAGGCCGCTTCCTTCCGTGGTTTTGTCAGACGCTTTCATCCGATGCTTCTTCCTTCTCATCATTTTGAACGCTTGGCCTCAAGACGCTCGGTGAATCGAACCATATATTTTTGGGGAACATCCATCAGCACAGAGGAGTTCCGGGTAGAATTCAGTTTGAAAATCAGATAATTCAATCGTTTCATTGTCCGATACCGTTCGGCCGTATCCGACATGCCGGTCAAAAGATCCTCGGTTCTTTCAATCTCCTTTTTGATTTCGATTTCCGGAGGGAGGCAGTCGGCGTTTTTCAAAATTTTAAAGGGGAGACGGAGTTCTTCCGGGACATGGCTGTCATCCTCGAATTCGAGCGGTCTTCCGGCGCCGGGCAGGTTGTCGAAATCACCCTTCTTCTGAGACACCTGGATCCGCTCTTCAACGATTCTTTCAAGACCGGGAATCATGTGCGTTTCTACTCCTTGAATAGGGGTCTAAAATCAGTTGCTCAGTATAACATCCCCATCATTTTTTTCAAGGCATAAAGCAAAAAAGGCCGCTCCGAAATTCATCAGAGCGGCCTTGGGATGTCAAGTTGGTGGCGATGCAGGGATTTGAACCCCGGACACTACGGATATGAGCCGTATGCTCTGACCACCTGAGCTACATCGCCATAGATCGAAAACAAGATCCGATTGCATACCAGTTGAATCCAAGGAAGTCAACTGAAAACCGACTTTGCTTTTTAGAGGATTACTCCGCCGGTCGTGATCCGACCACTTCCACCGTATATTCCTCCAGGTCTTGGGAAAGCTCCGAGAATACCAGGGTATACGGCAACACTTTCCCCGGGTTGATGCGGACATTGGCATTGCGCTCGCCGTTTTTATCGGCCAATCGGGCTTCGATATCGGCCAGAGGCATGGAGGCCAGCTCTTCATCCGTCAGGGTATTGCCCGCGAATACCGCTTCCTCGGTGGCGAGCTGGTTGTCATCTTTATAGAGCTTTCCCCGGACCTTGATGAAGCTTCGGTTGTCGGAAAATTCATTTTTCACATCTCCCCGAACCACGAACAGGTAGCCGGCGCCCTCGTTTTTGATGAATTTGCTTTCAACGGTGTTTTCCAAGGGAACGATTTCGCCGAGATACTGGGGCTGTACCTGAAAATAGGATCCTATCACCGGAATCTTAGATAGGCTGAAGCCCATATCGCCGAGCCGTTCGTGAAGCCCCATGGTATAAGCGCCGTAACCGGCGCCGGCCAGCAGCAGTAAGGCGAGCAAAACGACCACCGGCGAGCGTTTACGCTGCTTTTTGATTTTTTTCTTCTGTTTTTTACCGGTTTCCTCGACTGGATGTATGTCGGTGTCTTCATCCCCCAGGTCGTCGAGTTCGTCCGCCGGAATCCCCAATTCGAAGGCGTCGGAAAATTCGTCCTCTTTCTTTTCCGTCTCCTGCTTTCTGAGTTCGCTTTCAACGGCGACGCCTTCTTCCTCCTCGAGATCGAGGTCGAATGCATCCGCACCTTCCGAGGCCATCTCTTCGGATTCAGGCTCTTCATCGAGATCCAGATCGAATTCCATCTCCTCGGAGGCTTTCTGTTCCATGGAGGCGGGTTCGGTTTCCCGCCCTTTATCCGCTTCGAGTGCGATATCTTGAGGACCTTCTTCGGATTCCAGATCGAGTTCGAAGCTGATGTCGGAGGCCATGGCGCCACTCGGGGCCGGTTCCTCGGATTCGCCCCCGCCCATATCCAGATCCAGATCGAACTCCAGGGATTCTTCCTTTCGGGCCGCCGCCGGTTCTTCTTCGTCCATGTCGAAATCGAGATCCAGTTCGATCTCGTCTTCACCGGTTCGGGTCGGACCGGAATCGGCGGCGGGTTCATCTAGATCAAAATCAATTTCGAAATCGTCGGCTTTCTCCGCCGCTTTTGCGGTTTCAGGTTCGGTATCCTCCAGATCGAAGTCGATCTCCAATTCTTCGGATTTTTCCCCTCCCGCCGCACCGGCTTCATCCAGGTCCAGATCGAGTTCGAAGGAGTCTTCGGCGCCCTCTTCAGACCCATCCGCTTCGTCTAAATCGAGATCCACCATATCCATTTTTTCTTCCTGATCTTCTTTCATATGGTGATCGAGGTCCAGATCGAGATCAAATTCCTCCTCTTCATCCTTCAGGTCAGGCGCTTTTTCCGTGACATCGAAAACCGGGTCAAGGGAAAGCTCATCAACTTCTTCGGATTCGGACTCTTCCAGTTCGAAGTTGAGATCGATTTCCTCTTCCGAGGCTTCGGCCCGGGGAACGGTGTCTTCCTCCTCGAGGTCCAGATCGAGTTCAAAGGAGTCTTCCTTGTCTTCGGCTTCGGCGAGGTTTGCATCCAGGTCGAGTTCATCGGACCCTTCGGCCGGGGCGGATTCATCCAGGTCAAAGTCGAGGTCCAGCTCTTCGGAGGCTTCTTTGCTAGCGGTTTCGGTTTCCTCAGCATCCAAACCGAGTTCGATGTCGAGCTCTTCGGAGGCTTCGGCCGCCGGCGCTTCTTCTAAATCATCCAGATCGAGCTCGAGCTCGAGGGAGTCTTCCTTGTCTTCGGCTTCGGCGAGGTTTGCATCCAGGTCGAGTTCATCG
>CAZNLT010000059.1:0-9253 GCA_964573705.1 uncultured Desulfobacterales bacterium | reverse complement strand
TAAATCATCCAGATCGAGCTCGAGCTCGAGGGAGTCTTCCTTGTCTTCGGCTTCGAAAAGATTTTCATCCGGGTTCAGCTCTTCCGAAGATTCCGGTTGATCAAGGTCGGTATCCGCCGCCTCCAGATCCAGATCCATGCCCAGATCGAAATCCTCATCCGGGGCGCCTGGTTCACCGTGATTGATTTCGGTTTCTTCCGATGCTTCCTCCATGTCGAGTGAATCTTGTTCAAGATCCAGATCCAGATCCAGGCCCAGTTCATCGGAAGCTTCGTCCGGTGGGCTCCCTTCGGTGTCCCATTCGAGATTCAGCTCATCCGAGGCCTCTCCCGGTTGGGCTTCGGTTTCCACCGCTTCCAGATCCAATTCCAGGCCCAGATCGGCATCTTGGTCCAGAGCATCTTCATCCCCGAGATCGAGCGCCACCTCCTCTGAGGCGTCTTCCCTGTCAAGGTCTTCGGATTCGAGGGCGTCGAGGTCGAGACCGAGATCCAGATCTTCAGAGGCTTCCTCCCCCTCCAGATCGTTCATCTCCATGACCCCATCCATATCGATGGATTCTTCCCGTTCCAGAGGCGGTTCTTCCGCATCGAGGTCGTCCAGATCCAGGTTCAGCTCTTCGGAAGGCTCACGGTCCTCGGCGTCCAATCCGCCGAGGTCGAGATCCAGATCCAAGGAGTCTTCCTCCACCACTTCGTCCAGATTGAGATCCAGCTCATTTCCGGATTCATCCTCCGCATGAAAGTCCTCACTCGAGGCGAGAAGATCGATTTCGGAAAATTCAAAGGAATCTTCTTTTTTGGGTTGGGAGACCGGTTCCTCCAGATCCGGCTCGGCATCCAGATCCTCATCCAGACTCAGTACCTCGGTCTGATCATCCACATCCACGTCGGATGCTTCCAGTTTCAGATCAAATGAGAGCAGGTCCTCTGAGATCTGGTTCGTTTCTTCCAGGTTGTCGCTTGCTTCCTGATCTTTTTTTAATTCAGAAGAAAAATCCGAAAAAGAATCAGAAAAATTCTGTTCCAGTTCCTGCTCGAGATCCAATGAAAGGGATTCTACTTCATCATTCTCATCCTCTTCCTCTTCACTGTCCAGACCCAGATCGGCATCATTCATAAGCAGACCGCCCATATCTTCAAAATCCGAGCCGATGTCGAGAGACTCCTCTGCTTCTACCCGATTTCCTGCATCTGTTTCCGGATTTACATCGAGCTGGAACTCAAGATCGTCATCCGGGGTAAAATCGGTCTTATTATTCGATCCAAAATCCAGACCATCCGTGGCTTCAGCATTGAAGATTTCCCTTTGAGTCTCCAGCCCGTCTGAATCGGACTCCCTCTCTTTGGGTTTTCCGGTTTTCATGTCTAAATCCTCGATGTCTTCAATATTAAATATTTCGGTCTGGGCATTAATTTCATCTTCTTCGTCCATAGCATTCTCGATGTCGAGATTCAAATCGGAAGGTTCCTCCTCCTCAATTTCTTCCTCCTTGTCGAGCATGTCCTCGAGATCCGAAAGGTCTAGTTCCATTGAAGCATCATCGGGCTCGGGATAGGGGGGGGTGTTCTCGGAAACATCGAGTTGCCCCTCCTCAATGTCAAGCATTTCATCTATTCCGGACAGGTCGAGTTCATCAACGACGGGATCGAGGTCCGGGCTGAGTTCCGTAAGTTCCTGCTCGGTTTCAACTTTTGACCCGACCTCTATACCGAGGGTTTTGTACATATCGGACACATTGAATTCGAGGGTGCCGTATTTGGCGAATTCGTCGGTGTCGTTGAATTCGACCTTGGGTTCAAATTCTCCCCCCCCGCCTGTATCGGGTTCCAACTGCATTTCTTCGCCAATATCCGGTTCATTTTCGCTTTCGAATTCGAATTCGCCCGAATCCGTTTTCGCTTCTTCTTGGAGGTCATCGAAGCTGAGAAGGTCGAGGTCTTCAGGGTTTTTTTCCTCTATCTCCTGTGATTTCATATCCATATCCAGCATATCGTCGATGCCCGACAAATCGTCCGAGGGTTCCGCAGTGGAGGAGACTGCTTCGGGTCCGGGTTTAGCCCCGGGAGGAGCCCCGACCGAATCGGGTGCCGCAGGAGCCGGGTGGGCGAGGAAGACTTCCCTGCAATTGGAGCACCGGACTTTCGTGCCAGCCGGTTTAATGAGTGTGTCTTCCAGATTGAATCTGGCGTTGCATTTGTTGCAGGTAATAATCATAACGCTTCCTTACTCATTGGTCTTGAGATGATAAATGCCAGGAAGTTCTCGGTATTTTTCAGCGAAATCGAGCCCATACCCCACGAGAAAACCTTCATCAACTGACTGACACGCATAGTCGACTGTCAATTGTGTTTTTCGTCTTTCGTGTTTATCGATCAATGTGCAGATCTTAATGCTGTTGGGGCCGAAAGATTTCAGATAATCGATCAGGTATTGTAATGTCCGTCCGCTGTCGACAATATCTTCCACAACCAGAACATCTTTGTTTTTTATATCGATATCGATACCTTTGATCAGTTGAATATTACCGGAAGAAGCGGTGGAATTTCCGTAACTGGAGGTGTGGACAAAATCAATCCGGACCGGAACCGTCAAGCGACGCATCAGATCAGACAAAAAAACAAAAGCCCCCTTCAATACCCCGATCAGCACGATATCACCGCCAGTGTAATCCGCAGATATTTTTCGGGCGATCATGGATACCCGCTTTTCGATTTCCGCTTCTTTTAGAATGGGAATAAGTTCCGGCATTGGATGATTTTATCGTTGCGGGTCAGAGTCTGCTGAAAATTATACGTGGTTACCTGAAAACTACCTTGAACGATGGGTGCTTGTCAATGATTTAAAGATCTAAAGACCTGTTTCCGCTAACTTCTTCACCAGCTTTTTTTGTTCCGGATTCAAATCGGTCGGCATCTCCACCAGAATCGTGACATAGAGATCCCCGGAACCGCCTTTTCCCATGTGCGGAATCCCCCGTCCGCTCAGTTTCATCTTGGTCCGGTGTTTGGTTCCGGCCGGTATTTTGAGGTTCAGAGAGGCCCCTTCCAGGGTCGGGATTTCCAGGCTGGTCCCGAGCAGTGCGTCGCTCAGCCTGATCGGGCGGGTGAGCTTGAGATCATACCCGTCGGTCTTGAAATTGGGGTCCTCCACCACCTTGGACTGGATAAAGAGGTCGCCGGGAGGGCCTCCGTAGGGACTGGGCTCGCCCTTGCCGGGTATCCTCAGTTTTTTTCCGGCGATCATCCCTTTGGGAATCTTGACCGTCAGATTTTCGGTCTGCCCCTTGTGCTGAAAATTGACCGTTTTGCTGGCGCCGGTGGCGATCTCCCGCAAAGTCAGGGGCAGTTCATAGACCAGGTCCGATCCCTTGACCTGCTGCGGCCGCCGGCGCCCTCCGCCGAAGGGGGAGCCGCCGCCGAAGGAGAAGCGGGTTCCGCCGGGTCCGCCGCCGGCCCGGCCGCCGCCGAAGGAAAATGCGCCTCCGAAACCCAGATCTTCGAAAATGCTGGAAAAGTCGAACCCCTTGAAGATGTCTTCCTGGCTGTATTTTTGATGAAAACCCGAAGAACCGAAGGTGTCGTACTGTTTGCGCTTTTCTTCATCGCTCAATACGGCGTAGGCTTCGCTGATCTCCTTGAATTTTTCCTCGTCCGCCTTGTCCCCTTTGGTATGATCGGGGTGGTATTTCATGGCAAGCTTGCGATAGGCTTTTTTGATCTCCTCTTTGGAGGCGTTCTTGTCGACGCCCAACACTTTATAGTAATCGGTTTCGGCCATGGCTTTTTTTCTCCGTTAACACAAAATAATTGAATTTTAAAACGCTTGCATTTTATACGAAAGTATTTGTAATTTCAAAAAATAAGTTGAATCGTCTTCGGTGTCAAGCATTGGGCCGCTTGGGTTTTTGAATTATGTTCCCGGTGTCAGACGATTCAGCCGCAGCCGCTGGCGGTGGTCGAAGAGCCGCGCAGAGCCGATCCAGACCGCTGAAATGGTGCCGAATCCGGTTCCGGCGGCGATCAGAAACATGATCAGGATCTGGTATTTGACCGCCTCCACCGGCAGGGTGCCCGAGAGGATCTGGCCGGTCATCATACCCGGCAGGCTGACGATGCCCACCACGCTCATGGAATTGATGATGGGGATGAGGCCGCTGCGGATGCTCTCCCGCCGAATGGCGCCGATCGCCTCGGTCCAGGTGTGGCCCAGCATCAGTCGGGCCTCGATCAGGGCCCTCTGGTCCCAGGCGGTCTGGGTGAGGCGGTCCATGCCTATGGCGATGCCGCTCATGGTATTGCCCAGAAGCATTCCCAAAAGCGGGATGGCATACTGCGGGTCATACCAGGGATGAATATCGATGATCACCGTCAATGCCAGCACCGTAACGGAAAAAGAGGAGATGAACATGGAGAGGGTGCCCACCGCATATCCCCGCCAACCGGCAAACCGTCGTTTCTGGCGGTGCATCACCTCTCTTCCGGCCACCAGAAGCATGGCGGTCGCGGCCAGCGCCACCCACCTGAATTGGGCATGTTCAAACAGGGCCTTGAGAACGAATCCCACCAGAGAGAGCTGAACGGCGGTCCGCAGGCCCGCCGCCAGAATCCGGCGCCACAGCCCGAGTTTCATGGGGACGGAAAGCAGGGCCAGGGCGATCACCAGCAGGGCCGCAATGGAAAGGTCGCAGGGAGACAACGAAACGAGTTGCATAAAGCGGCCCTCAGGATTTCAGGAGTCCGGTGCGGGTCAACAGAAAACGCCGTGCCGCCACCCGTTTGATCTGCCCCCGGTCATGGCTGACCCAGATCACGGCGATGCGGTGGCCGATTCGGTAGGCGCCCAGGAATCTTTCCACCCGGTCGATGTTCTCCGGGTCCAGGTTGGCGCTGGGTTCATCCAGAAGAAGAGCGCCGGGGCGGTGTTCAAGCAATCGAAGAATTGCGAGGCGCTGCCGCTCTCCGGTGGAAAGCCGGGAGACCGACCAGCCCATCACCTCCGGTCCAAAACCCAGGGCCTCCAGATCGGCCGGGGCCGGGGAATGAAAATGGTCCGCCACGGTATCGGACCACCACCCGCTCTCGGTCGGAAGCAGGCCGACCCGTTTGCGCCACTGGCTTCCGGCCATCTCGGCGGATTCGGCGCCGTCGAGAAATACCTTTCCTTCATGGGGGTCCAGGTCGGCCACCGCCCGCAGAAAGAGGGTCTTCCCTGCGCCGGAAGGGCCGTACAGACCCACGCATTCGCCCGACGACACGTTGAGATTCAGAGGACCGATTCCCTGAAAGCACAGATTTTCGATCCGCAATCCGTCCACGTCGTCTCCCAATATTACTGAAAACGGAAGGTTCCGCACCTGCGGCCGGGCCGGCGAAACTCCCCGCCCGGCCGATCGGAAAGATATTTGAAGGATTACTGCCGGATCATGGTTTCGCCGGCAACCCCTTCCTCGAGAATCACGATTTCCACCCGGCGGTTCTGCTGGCGCCCGGCCTGGGTGGCGTTGCTCGCCTCGGGATAGGCTTCTCCGTAACCTCGGGTGGTGATGCGGTCGGCGCCGATGCCCCGGGCCATCAGGGCGGTGGCCACCGATTCGGCCCGGCGCCGGGACAGGTTCAGGTTATAGGATTCGCTGCCCACGCTGTCGGTATGGCCCTCCACCAAGACATCCCGTTCCGGGTTTTCCTGAAGAAACCGGGCCAGCTTATCGATGGAGCGCATGGCCCCCGGCATCAGGTCGGCCTTGCCGGTTTCAAACAGCACGTCCCCCAGGGTCAGCACCAGTCCCCGCTCGGTCTGCTCGGCCTCCAGTTCGGCCATCTGGCGGCGCAGATTTTCGATCTCCTCCCGGGCCAATTCGGCTTCCAGGGCTTTGGCCTCGGCGTCCTGGCGGGCCTTTTCCGCTTCCTGTTTCATGGTCAGGGCCTCGGTCTGGGCCTCTTCGGCCCGGCGGCGGGCTTCCTCGGCTTCCCGGGCCTTCATTTCACTTTCCCGGGCTTTGGCCTCGGCCTCGCGTTTGGCTTGTTCGATCTGCCGCTGTCGGGTATCGAGCAGGACCTTCTGTTCTTCTTTTTTCAGGCTTTCGATTTTTTGTTCGGCCATTTTCTGTTCGGCCACCGCCACCGCATAGTCGACCTGTTTTTCTGCCATGATCGAGAGGCGGCTGATGTCCTTCTGATCATCGGCGTTGGCCGCCCGATCGAGGGCTTTGCCCGCTTCATACATCGGCACCTGGGCGTTTTCCATTACGCCCTCCATAGCCTTGGCTTCCTGATAGGCGGTCTGGGCCCGCTGATACTGGGGATTGGCTTCAGGGCCGGCGGCGCAGCCGGCCAGTACCATCAAACCGATGCAAAGGAGAGCAAAAATCCGTTTTCCGTTTGATCCGTATAAATTTGACATTTTACCACCTTTTCTGATTTCGATGTTATTCCACTTGCAAAGTTCGGTCGATTTCGTCCCGCAGGGTTTCTACGCTTTCTTCCTTGTCCCGGGCCTGCATCTTGGCTTTTTCCGCCCGGGCTTTGGCCTCCGCCAACCGGGCGTCCATCAGGGCTTCCTCCGCCTTCTGATCGGCTCCTTCATAATCATCCTCTTTCATGAGCTGACGCGCTTCCTGAAGCCGCTCCTCAGCCAGTTTGATCTGAAGGGGCGCATACTTCTCGGCTTCATTCTGCTCCGCCCGCTGGATCATCATTTCGGCATTGGAGATTTTGGTCCGGATTCTTTCCTGCTTGCCGGTCGCGCAGCCGGCCAGCACCAGCGCACCGGCCACCAGCAGCAGCCATACCTTCCATTGTGGGATTCTACCTTTCATTTTCATCCTTTTCCCCTTTTCTTTTTCAATTCAAAAAACAGGTCGAATGCAGCCATCCGACGGCGCCAATAGACTTCTATACCCAAAAAACAAGCGCGCCCCTGTCAGAGGCTCAGGATCGGCGCTTTCTTTGGAGATATTCCTCCCACTCTATGGGGAGGAGATGTTTTTTCTGGTTGTTGCAGTTTTTACAGGCCGGTACGACGTTCCCTTTGGTGGAATGTCCGCCCCGTGAAACAGGGATGAGGTGGTCCATGGTGAGGGTCTCCAGCGGAAAGGTGCCGCCGCAATAGTGACATTCTCTCTTGGCGAGTTTTCGTTTCCACCACTGGGAGGATCGAAGCTCCCGGGCCTTGTTCCGCTCCCGTCTGATATCCGATTCTTCCAGTGTATAGGCAAAGGGATCCATAATCTGCAAATATAAGCAAGAAGTGTTCTATTTCAACCCGGCCGACCGCAGCCAGTTTTCGATTTCATTCCCCAGCAGTTCGTAAAACCGCTCGGAATCGCCCAGTCCGCGCCGGCCGAAAGAATAATCGCCCAGTTTATCAAAACAGGCGGTTTGGAGATGGGCAACATTGATTTCCCGGAACAAACGAATCTGCCCGATTTTTCCGGGGTATCGGAACCGGGCGGTGTAATCGGGAAAGACCAGGGGGCAGGCGCCCCGGGCCAGATCGTACAGCGCCCGGGAGCATCCCTGGGGCAGGATCACTGCATCCGCCGCCCGAATCGCCGCCAGGTCTTCCGCATTCGGCTTGCGGTCGGCGCACAACCGGTTGACATCCCCCGAAAAGCAGGGATGAAAAGAGAGGACCATCAGTAGCCGAAGCGCCTCAGGGCACGGGGGTCCCGGCTCCAGTTTTTCTGAATCCGGACAAACAGCTTCAAAAACACCTGGATCCCCAGAAGCCGTTCGATATCGAGGCGGGCAGTCTCGCCGATTTTTTTGAGCTTGGCCCCTTTTTTGCCGATGACGATCCCCTTCTGAGAGTCCCGCTCCAGGTGGATGGTGGCGTGGATTTTCACCAGCTTCGGCCCTTCTTCGAAAGACTCCACCGTCACCGCGGTGGCGTAGGGAATCTCCTGGCCGGTCAGCCGGAACACCTTCTCCCGAACAATCTCGGCCACGATAAACCGCTCCGGCACATCGGTGACGGCATCTTCGGGAAAATAGGGCGGCCCCTCGGGCAGGGCCTTTTCCATCTCCTCCAGCAGCAGGTCCACCTGATGGCCTTTTTCCGCGGAGATGGGCACGATGGCCAGAAACCCGTGAAGACCGCGCCACCGGTCGATGGCTTCGTAAACGGCGCCCTTTTCCACCAGATCGATTTTGTTGAGGGCCAGAATCGCCGGTTTGGAAATGGCGGCGAGTTTTTCCAGGATGATCGCTTCGGATTCCGGATCGGGGCTGTCCAGGTCGACCATGAACAGGATCAGGTCCGCATCCCCCATGGAGGAAACCGCCACCTCCACCATTCGAAGGTTCAGCTCCTTTCGGGTTTTGTGAACCCCGGGGGTATCCAGAAAGATCATCTGCCCGTCGGGCCGGTGGACCACCCCCAGCACTCGGTTCCGGGTGGTCTGGGCTTTGTTGGAGGTGATGGAGATCTTCTCCCCCAAAACCCGGTTGAGCAGGGTCGATTTGCCCGCATTGGGGGCCCCCGCGATCATCACGAATCCGGATTTGAATCCGGCGGAGGGTTCATTCATCACGGTCCTGAAATTTGAATCGGCATTTTTATGGGTTTCCATTGTCTGAGCCGTCCGTCAAAGCCTTCAGGGCCTCCCAGACCGCCTCTTTTCCCAGGCGGCTCTTGGCCGAGAAGAGGATCAGGTCGGCCGGTTCGACCGAAAGTTTCCGGGCGATGGCGGCCCGGGCCTTGTCCTGTTTGGGGCGGGAAAGCTTGTCCGCCTTGGTGATCACCGGCACCGCCGGAATGCGGAACCGGTCCAGCCAATGAAGCAGATCGGTTTCCCCCTGGCCGGGGATGCGCCGAATGTCCATGATCACCACCACCCCCCGCAGCACCTCCCGGGTGGACAGGTAGGTTTCGATCATGGGCCCCCATTTTCGGCGAACCGCTTCGGGCGCCTTGGCATATCCGTATCCGGGCAGGTCCACCAGCATGAGCCGGTCGTTGATGTTGAAAAAATTGATCAGCTGGGTCCGGCCCGGGGTGGAGCTGGTCTTGACCAGCCGCCGGCGGTTTACCAGGGTATTGATCAGGGAAGACTTGCCCACGTTGGACCGGCCGGCAAAGGCGATCTCCGGCGAGGTCGGCGGCGGGTATGCCTCGGGTCCGGGGGCGCTGGTCACGAATTCGGCGGATTTGATAATCATTGGTTACCCTTGGAACAGATTTTTCCTCCTGCGGCGAACAGCGACGGTTCGAAAGCGACCCCGGCGGTCAACCGGCCGGCCGGTTTTTCAGG